>JADLGX010000020.1 GCA_020849095.1 Candidatus Eiseniibacteriota bacterium | reverse complement strand
GCGAGGAGATCCTCGAGCTGCTCGAGCGGCTCAACACCGAGTTCAAGAAGACCATCGTCATGGTCACCCACGACCCGCACGCCGCCGAGCGAGCGCACCGGCTGGTGCACCTCGACAAGGGCGTGCTCACCACCTAGGCGCGAGGAGGAACCACCATGTTCCACCTGGTGCTGGTCAACCTGTTCCGCAACCCGCTGCGCAGCGCGCTCACCATGGGCAGCGTCATGCTGGCGCTGTTCCTGTTCTGCGCGCTCAGCGGCGTGCTCGACACGCTGCAGGAGTCCATCAAGGTCGGCAGCGAAACGCGGCTCGTCACGCGCAACAAGGTGTCGCTGATCTTCCCGATGCCCAAGTCGTACATGCAGCGCCTGCAGGCCGTGGACGGCGTGCAGCGCGTGGCGATCAGCAACTGGTTCGGCGGCACCGACCCGGCCAACCCGCGCGACTTCTTCGCGCAGTTCGCCGTGGACGAGAACTACATTCCCATCTACTCGAGCGACGTGGACATCGTCGAGTACTCGAAGCTGCCGGAGGGCGTGCCCGCGCCCGCGGGCGTGGACCCCAAACTGGCGGTGTACGAGACCGAACAGACGGCCTGCATCGTCGGCATCAAGCTGATGGAAAAGCGCGGCTGGAAGCTGGGCCAGCAGGTCACGGTGCGCGGCACCATCTATCCGGGTGACTGGACCTTCACGATCCGCGGCGTCTACAAGGCCAAGAAGAAGTCGTTCGACGAAAGCTCGCTGCTCTTCCACTTCGACTACCTGGAGCAGAAGGGCATGGGCGGCTCCGGAATGGTCGGCATCTACATCCTGCAGCTCGCCGACCCCTCGCGGGCCAGCGCCATCGCCACCGCGGTCGACGGCATGTTCCAGAGCGCCGCGCCCTCCACGCGCACCGAGAGCGAACAGGCGTTCCAGGCGGGCTTCGTGAGCATGTACGGCAACCTGCCGTTCGTGCTGCGCCTCGTGGGGCTGGCGATCGTGTTCAGCATCCTGCTGATCGCGGCGAACACCATGATGACCTCCATGCGCGAGCGCACGAGCGAGTTCGCCGTGCTCAAGACGCTCGGGTTCACCGACGGCGCCGTGTTCGGCATGGTGGTGGCCGAGGCCGCCGTCATCACCGTGGGCGGCGGCGCGATCGGGGCGCTGGTGGCCAAGTTCGGAATCGAGAAGTCCGGCTTCAACATGCTCGGCTTTCTCCCGTCCATGACCGTGTACTGGTCCACCGTCTTCGTCGGCATCGGGATCGCGCTGGTGATCGGCGCGATCAGCGGACTCATTCCGGCCCTGCAGGCCTCCCGCCTGCGCATCGTCGACGCCCTGCGTCGCGTCGAGTAGGAGGACGCATGGCCATTCCTCTCGCGTACAACGTCCGCAGCGTGTTCCAGCGGCCCGTTTCCACGTTCACCACCGCGGCCGGCATCGGGCTCACGGTGGCCATCTTCATCGGCGCGCTCGCGCTGGCCGAGGGCTTCCGCACCTCGCTCGTCACCACGGGCTCCGACGACAACGCGCTCGTGCTGCGCAAGGGCGCCGACAGCGAGATCTCCAGCGCCGTCCCGCTCGAGGCGTCCAGCATCATCCGCTCCTCGCCCGCCGTGGCGACCGGCCCCCAGGGCCGCGCGCTCGCGAGCAGCGAGCTGGTCGTGGTGGTCAACAAGCCGCGGCTGGGCATGGATGGCTCGTCCAACCTGACCGTGCGCGGCGTGGATCCCGCCGCCACCGGCGTGCGCGCGGCGCTGCTGGTGGAGGAAGGGCGCATGTTCGCCCCGGGCTCCGACGAGATCATCGTGGCGCAGCGCATCGCCAAGCGGTTCGCCAACTGCGAGATCGGCGAAAGGCTGCGGTTCGAGCAGCGCGACTTCACCGTGGTGGGGCACTTCTCGGCCGGCGGCTCGGCGTTCGAGTCCGAGATCTGGGGCGACGCCAGCGTGCTCGGGCCCGCCATGCACCGCGAGGGCACGTTCCAGACGGTCGTCTTCCGCATGAAGGACCCGGCGCAGTTCGCCGCCACCAAGAAGGCGCTCGAGACCGACCCGCGGCTTCAGGTCGAGGTCTATCGCGAGCGTGAGTTCTTCGCCAAGCAGTCCGAGCTGTTCACGATGATCGTGAGCGTGCTGGGCACGTTCATCACCTCCATCATGGCCGTCGGCGCGCTGTTCGGCGCCGTCAACACCATGTACGCGACCATCGGGGCCCGCACGCGCGAGATCGCCACGCTGCTCGTGCTGGGCTTTTCTCCGCTCGCGGTCATGATGGCGTTCGTGGTCGAGTCGCTGGTCATTTCGCTGATCGGCGGGCTGATCGGCTGCCTGCTGGCGCTGCCCATCAACGGCATCACCTCCAGCACGACCAACTTCGCCTCGTTCAGCGAGCAGGCGTTCCAGTTCCAGGTCACGCCCCAGGTGATGCTCGCCGGGCTGGCGTTCTCGGCGCTGCTGGGGCTGGTGGGCGGGTTCTTTCCCGCGCTGCACGCCTCGCGCCGACCGCTGGCCAGCGCGCTGCGCGGCGGTTGACCGGGACGTCCCCCCACGCCTCACGCACACTTCGTCGGCCCGCGTCGCCCTTCGCGACGCGGGCCGAGTCGTGGGTCCGTTCGACAGGGGTCTCGTTCCGCGCGACACTCGGCCCGCGATTTTCGGCAGGTTGGGGCGATCCGCAGCACGGAACGAGGAGAAGTCCGATGGCATGGGTGGAAGTGCGCGACGTGCACAAGGTGTATCAGCGGGACAAGCAGGCCATCACCGTGCTCGACGGGCTGTCGCTCGAGATCGGCGAGGGCGAGTTCGTGGCGCTCATGGGGCCCTCGGGCAGCGGCAAGACCACGCTGCT
>JADLGX010000019.1 GCA_020849095.1 Candidatus Eiseniibacteriota bacterium | reverse complement strand
TCGCGAGGAAGACGGCGCCGGCTTCCTGCTCGATCGAAAGGCCTGACATGTCGCTCCAGAGCATGCTCAGCATCGCGCGATCCGCGCTGTTCACGCACCAGCGTTCCATGGACGTGACCGCGCACAACATTGCCAACGCCAACACGCCGGGGTACAGCCGCCAGCGGCTCATGCTCCGGCCGGCGACACCACTCGTGGAGCCGCTCTACACGCTGGGCAGAGGCGTCGAGGCGTCCACACTGCAGCGGTCTCGGGACACGTTCTACGACGCCTCCTACCGAAGCGACAACGGGCTGCTCGGCCGCGCGTCCACTCTCCGGGACTACTTGTCGCAGGTGGAGTCCAGCATGAATGAGCCGTCGGACTCCGCCATTTCATCCTCGCTCGACAACCTCTTTCGCTCCTTCTCGGACCTGTCCGGTGATCCCGCCAATCATACGAACCGCGAACTGGTCAGCTCCGCGGCGAGGAGACTGGTGGACCAGCTGCATTCGCTCGCGACGGCGCTCGGCCGGACTCATCAGGAAGCGCTCGATCACCTGAATGTGCAGGTGACGGACGTGAATGCGCTGACGGCTCGGATCGCCGATCTCAACACCAAGATTCAGGCCTCGGGTGGGCCCGCTCACAGCGTTCCGGACCTCATGGATCAGCGCGACCTGTTGGTGGACCAGCTTTCCGCACAGCTCAACGTGCGAGTGCTGGATCGGGGCGACGGCTCGATCGGAGTTCTGGCGGGCGACACCCTGCTGGTGGACGGTGCACGCAACACCGAACTTGCGGTCACCACCGTCGGGGCGGGATACGGCATCGCTCCGGCAGGGGGTGGGGCGCCGATCGATCCTCAGTCCGGCTCGATCAAGGCGCTGACGGAAGTGACCCAGGTCAAGCTGCCCGCATTGCGCGCCCGGCTCGACCAATTGGCGAGCTCTCTGGTGACCGAGTTCAACGCAGTGCACTCGGGCGGCTTCACTCTCTCCGGCGCGACGGGAGTGGACTTCTTCGATCCATCCGGCACCACCGCCGGCACGATCAAGCTGTCCGCACAGGTGTCCGCCTCTTCCGACAACATCGCCGCGTCCGCCAACGGCGCAGCGGGCAATGGAGCCATCGCGGCGCAGCTGGCCGCCTTCGCCTCGACGGGCGTGGCCTCGCTGGGTGGCAGGACTCTTCGCGAACACTACGTCGTGCTGGCGGCCGACGTCGGGCTGGATGTCCGCAACTCGGAACACGACATCGAGGCTCAACAGGTACTGGTGGACCGTTCGGAGCAGTCCCGTGAGGCGGTCAGCGGCGTGAACGTGGACGAGGAGATGATCAGTTTGATCACTCAGCAGCAGGCGTATCAGGCGGCGTCTCGCCTCGTGAACGTGGCGGATCAGATGATGCAGGACCTGTTGCAGATGTTGTGATCGCCCTGGCACCAGTCCGGGCGGTCCGTGCCGCGACCCCGGCAATGCGCGCGCCGAGGGCTCACGCTGGACTTCAGGCCTGTGGCCGGCGTGGCTCCCAGCCGGGCAACTGGAGCCGCAGAGTCGCTTCCGTTCCGCCCGCTTCGAGCCGCGCACCCATTCTCCGAGCCAGCAACTCCAGTGCGCGGCCCGGGAGTGGGCAGGCGGGCGCTCTCCGCTCGACCAGCACGATCTCCACGCCACCCTCCATCGGGGTGGCGGTGAGTGCCAGGTCCGCGCGCTGACCATGGACGGCTTCCTTGAGCAGTGTGACCATGCCCAGGAGCAGGTGGGCGAGGTCTTCCGGCGCGCCCGCGATCGCTGGCAGATTCGGGCCGAGGGCCACCGGCATCGGAGTAGCGGGAAACTCCATCTGCATCCTCTGCAGCCGGTCGAGTGAACGCAGAACGGCCGGAAGCAGCTGCGGCCCCGAGGCATCTGCGCCGCGGAAGGCGCCGAGCGACTCGATCGCGTATGCCATCCGCTCGCGCGCCTCTCCCAGCGCCGTGGCAGGCACCGGTTCGAGAGTGAGCATCTGCGAGGCGTTCGCGAGTTGATGTCCCAGCCCCCGGGTGAGTGAACACCAGAGTCGCCAGCGATCGGCAGCGATCAGTGTCGCTTCGTCGATCACGATCGGAGTCTCGGCGGGGCGGGGCGTCGTCGTATCCAATGGGGCACTCCGGCGGAGCGATGCGTCGGCCCTTCAGCGGACATCTGACGACACGCTACCCGCGGCGAAGCGCCTCCGCAAGAGACGGCGTCAGGCGCTCTTTCGTTGGACCGCCGCGCCGTGCACGATGGGCTCGAGGGAATGCCTGCGCTGAATGGTCTCGAGCGTCGAAGCAGACAGGCGCGTGTTGCGGGCCAGCAGCTTGATTCCCGAGGCCGTGCACAGATCGTCCGCCAGCACCATTCCCACCTGGAGTTCGGCCACCGGAATCACGAGTCGTTCTCCGCGCACATCTCCGGCTTCGCCACGAAGCACCGAGCGCAGATGCACCAGTACCATTGCGTCGTATCGAGTGCCGACGAAGTTCTGCATTTCGTCCAGAACGTCGTCAGACGACGGCTTCTCCGGTGCGCCGAGCAGGCTGAACAGGTCGATGACCGTGCGCAGGATGCGGCTGCGCAGCGGGATCTGTCCCTGCACGAAATGATCGGGATGGCCGGTTCCGTCCCAGTTCTCGTAGATCGATCCGGCGACCTCCGCGGCACCTCCGAGTCCTTCGACCTTGGCGAAGATCGCGCGCGTGCCGAGTATGTACCGCCAATCGTCCCCTGGACGCATCGGCGTGACATTGCTGCGCTCCGATTCGTTTTCCAGGATTCGGCCGAGCTCGTGGAGGCGAGCAGCAATCTCCATGTCACGCAGGTGGGTGTCCGGCACTCCGAACCGGCCGGCCACCTGGGCGCTCAGGTCGGCGATCCGCTTGCCGCGCTCGCCGGCACCGGGAAGGCTCATGTCGAGTATGTGCGTGAGCAGCTGCAGCATCTGGTCGAAACTGGAGCGCAGGTGCTCGTGCAGTTCCTCGAGCTCGCGCTTGTCGGCGAGCAGCTGGTCGTTGACTTCCTTCATGCGCAGCATCGAGTGCAGCTTGGTCAGTACCTCGGCCGGCTCGATGGGATGCATGAGGTACTCGTCGACTCCATGCGTCAGGCCCGCAAAGCGCATCTCGGTGGCATTGTGAGGAATGGTCAGCACGATCATCGTTCCGGTCAGCGCCGCGTCGTGCCGGATCTGCTGGCAGAAGGCGAAAGCGTTCATTCCCGGGATGTCGTGTGTCACCACGATCAAATCGGGCCGAAGGTCGTGTGCGGTGCGGATGGCCTCGGCTGGATTGAGTGAAACGACCAAGCGGACCCGGCGCTCGAGTTCGAGCGTGCGCCGGAACGTCTCCACGTGCGTGGGATCGCGATCGACCAGAAGCAGCGTTGCCTGTTCGCTCATCCCGCCACCCCCGCATCGCCAGCCGCCGCCGTGGAGTCCGCCTGCGCAGCGGTGTCGAACTTCATCGTGATCGACACTCGCCGGTTGGAAGGCGCGTACGGATCCTCCGGCACATGCAGCTCCCTGTCGGCGAGCCCGCGGATCTGGACCACCTGATGCTCCCCGACCCCGTTCAACTGAAGAATGCGACGTGCGGTGTTGGCGCGGTCGGTGCTCAGTTCCCAGTTGGTGTAGCCGTCCGCGCGGTGATAGGGGCGGGCGTCCGTGTAGCCCGCGATCACGATCGGATTCGGCAGCTGACCCAGCTCCTGTCCGAGGATCGCGAGTACACCGCGTCCGCGCCAGGAGGGAGACGGGCTGCCGCTCTCGAAGAAGACACCTGTCGAGTCTTCGAGCAACTCGATCTGCAGGCCCTCGTCCGTGAGCGTGATCTCGATCTTGTCCATCACGCCCTTGAGTTCCGGGGCGGCCTCGATGTCCTTGGTGAGTCGCTGGGCCATGGATTGCATCTTGTTCAGGCGCAGGTCATTCACGTCGACCTGCTGCATCGGGCGCACGACAGCGGCCTGCGCCCCCTCGCCCGGCACGATCGAACTCCCGAACTCGTCGGCCCGACCGAGCGGATCCTGAAAGTAGCCGGCGATGGCACTCTTCACATCGGAGCTTTGATTGATGAGCCAGAGCACGAGGAACATGGCGAACATGGCCGTCATGAAGTCGGCGAACGCCACCTTCCACGCGCCGCCGTGGTGCCCGTGCCCGTGCCCCTTCTTCCGGTAGATGATCCGAACGGGGACTTCACGTTCCTTGTTCGCACTCATGGACGGGCCTCCACCTAGGCCGCCTTCTGCGGCTTCACCGCCGCTTCCATCTCGCCAAAAGTCGGACGGTCGTCAGAGAAGATCGCACGTCGCGCGAACTCCGCGGCGACGATCGGCGAAAAGCCCTTCGCGAACGAGACGACCGCCGCCTTCAGGAAGTGGTAATAGCGGGCCTCGCCGGAGTTCACGTGTTCCATGCTGGTGGCCAGCGGGTTGATGAACCCGTAGGCGAACAGCACGCCCATGAAGGTTCCGGTCAGGGCGGCGCCCACGTGGTGGCCGATCTCTTCGATGGGGCCGGCAATGGCGCCCATCGTCACGATGATGCCGGCGACGGCGGCCACGATGCCGATGCCGGGCAGGGCATCTCCGACCTTCTGGAGCACGCCCACCGTCTTGGCCTCGGCCTCGTGATGCGTGTCGATCTCGGAATCCATGAGCCCCTCGAGGTCATGGGGGGGGACGCTGCCCACCAGCACGAGCCGAAGGGAGTCGCACAGGAAGTCCATGGCGTGATGCTCGTGCAGCACGGCCGGATACTTCTTGAAGAGCGAACTCTCCTTGGGCTTCTCGATGTGCCCTTCGATCGCCACCAGGCCGTCCTTGCGCGCCATCTGGAACAGTTCGTACAGCAGCTTGAGCGAATCCAGATAGAGCTTCTTGTTGAATGGCGTTGGCTTGATCACGGACTGCAGCTTGGCGGCTGTGGCCTTGAGAACCGGGGCGGGCGTGGAGGCGAGAATCGTCCCGACCGACGTGCCGACGATGGAGACGATTTCCGAAATCTGGAGGAGCGCGGCCGGATTGCCGCCTGCGATCATGAATCCGCCGAGCACGGATCCGATCACGACGACGAGGCCGACGATGGTGAGCATCCTTGTTCTCCACGTGGTTGGGCGGAAGCGGCCGCGAGACCGGCGCGGTCAGGCGTCAGTATCGGTGGCAGCCGCGCGACCTTGAGTGGGCGGATGTGCGCTTGCCAGGGCGATTTCGGCGGCGACGCCGGTCAGGGCTGGGCGTGTCCTTCGGCCCAGAGGACCGCTTCCGAGTACAGGCGCGAGAGCACGCCTTCGGTGAGGCCGAACCGGGTGATCCAGCGCTCCACGTCGTCCCAGTCGCCCCGCTCCCAGGCCACGACCACGCGCAGCGCGTCGCCGAGCGGAGGGGCGGACGACAGGAGCGCCTCTCGCACGTCGGTGGCGAGCGCCAGCGGGGCGAGGGCCTGTTCGAGGGGAGTGTCGGTGAGCGCGTCCACCACCGAGAGCAGCCCGGCGAGGAACAGGTCGTCGGACCTCCCGGCCTGGCCGACCAGCGGGGCGATGGACTCGGCGAACCGCGCCCGGACGAAAGCGACCACCACGAGCTCGGTGGGCTTGCCCTGCGCCAGCCCGAACACGGCGACCAGGGAGACCCACTGGCGGATCTGCCGTTCGCCCATGATCAGCAACGCCTGCCGGATGTTGGTCACCTGGCTGGCCCAGGCGTTGGTGGCCGAACGGAGGAAGCGAAGCAGCTTGAGCGACAGCGCCACGTCCTGCTGGATGAGCTCCTCGATCTGGTCCAGGTCGAGCGGG
>JADLGX010000018.1 GCA_020849095.1 Candidatus Eiseniibacteriota bacterium | reverse complement strand
TCGCCCAAGCTGTACGTGGCCGTGGGCATCAGCGGCGCCATCCAGCATCTCGCCGGCATGTCGTCGTCGCGCTGCATCGTCGCGATCAACAAGGATCCCGAAGCGCCCATCTTCAAGGTCGCGGACTACGGCATCGTCGGCGATCTGTTCGAGGTGGTTCCGGCGCTCACTGCGGCGATCAAGCAACTGCACTGAAGCGATTCAGCGGGGCCGTCGCTTGACGGCCCCAAACCCTGCTCGTAGGGTCGCAAGTCGGGCGCATGGAGCGCCCTCTCCATCGAAGGAAACGACTCCCCGATGCTCGCCTACCTGCCCGTCCTGCTGTTCGTGCTGGTCGGTCTCGGATTCGGCGCCGTGACGATCGGTCTGTCCTCGATCATCGTGCCGACCCGCGAGAACGCGGTGAAGAACAGTCCCTACGAGTGCGGCGTGGAGCCCGTGGGCAACGCCCGCGGCCGCTTCTCCGTGAAGTTCTACCTCGTGGCCGTGCTGTTCATCCTCTTCGACATCGAAGCGGTCTTCCTCTATCCGTGGGCCGTTTCCTTCCACCAGCTCGGCCTCTACGGCCTGATCGAGATGGTGCTCTTCATCGCCATCCTGCTGGCGGGTTACTTCTACCTGCTGAAGAAGCGGGCGCTCGAGTGGGACTGACGATGCGACTCCTCTCGTGCCATCCGTCCATCCGTGACCGAGAGGTCTTCCATGGCTGACACGCGCGATCCGAAGCCGTTTCGCACCCTCGCCTCGATCCCGGCTCCCCGTGAACTGGTGATGCCGAAGAGCGAGGAAGAGAACCTGTACGAAGAGGTCGAGCGCGGCGTCCTGTTCACCAAGGTCGAATCCATGGTGGGCTGGGCCATGAACCAGGCGCGCGCCAACGCGATCTGGCCGCTGGGCTTCGGGCTGGCCTGCTGCGCGATCGAGATGATGGCCATCGCCGGCCCGCGCTTCGACGTGTCGCGCTTCGGAGCCGAGGTGTTCCGCGGCTCGCCGCGGCAGGCCGACCTCATGATCGTGGCCGGCCGCGTGTCCATCAAGATGGCCCCGGTGGTCCGGCAGCTGTACGAACAGATGCCCGATCCCAAGTGGGTGATCGCGATGGGGGCGTGCAGCTCGTGCGGCGGCGTGTTCAACAACTACGCGATCCTGCAGGGCGTGGACAAGATCGTGCCCGTCGACGTGTACGTGCCCGGCTGCCCGCCGCGGCCCGAAGCGCTGCTGCACGGCATCATGAAGCTGCAGGAGAAGATCCTGCTCTCGCGTCCCGAGCTCGGTCCGATTCCGCGCCGGCGCCTGAAGAAGAAGGGAGTGGCGTGATGCCGCTGACCCCCGAACGCGTCGAACAGAAGCTGCGCGAGCGCTTTCCCGGTCTGGCCTTCGAGCGTCAGGTGGGCGAAGCCGTCCGCGACTACACGCTGATTGTTCCGGCCGATTCGCTCGTCGAGATCTGCACGTTCCTGCGCGACGACGCCGAGCTGGACTTCGGCATGCTGCCGTGGATGGGCGGCGCCGACTACCTGCCGCGCGTGCCCCGTTTCGAGACCATCTACAACCTGCTGTCGCTGTCCAACGCGCTGCGCTTCACACTCAAGGTGCGCATCGGCGACGAGCAGCCGCGCGTGCCGTCGGTCGTGGGCGTGTGGCCCACCGCCAACTGGCACGAGCGTGAGACGTACGATTTCTACGGCATCGAGTTCACGGGGCATCCCGACCTGACGCGCATCCTCCTGCCCGACGAGTGGCAGGGCTGGCCGCTGCGCAAGGACTCGCCTCTCGGTTACGAGGAAGTGGCGTTCACGCACAACACTCCGAACCGCATCCTGCCCAGCCCGGCGCTCAAGAAGCTGGCTCCGAAGAAGGTCAAGTACCGTGCGCAATGAGACCATGACCATCAACATGGGTCCCCAGCACCCGTCGACTCACGGCGTGCTGCGGGTGGCCCTGGAGCTGGACGGCGAGACCATCGTCGCGTGCAAGCCGATCATCGGCTACCTGCACACCGGCATGGAGAAGCAGGCCGAGTACAAGACCTACACGCAGTCCATCCCGCAGACCGACCGGATGGACTACATCTCGCCGATGAGCAACAACCTCGCGTTCTGCCTCGCCGCCGAGAAGATCCTGGGCGTCGAGCCGCCGGCGCGCGTCCAGGCCATCCGCGTGCTGCTCGCGGAGCTCACGCGCATCAGCTCGCACGCGGTGTGGATGGGCACGCACGCCATCGACATCGGCGCGCTGACCGTGTTCTGGTACACGTTCCGCGAGCGCGAGAAGGTGCTGTCCATCTACGACCACGTCGCGGGCGCCCGCATGACGTCGTCGTACTTCCGCGTGGGCGGACTGTCGCGCGACATTCCCGAGGGCTTCCTCGACCGCTGCGAGAAGTTCGTCGACGAGATGCCGGCGCACATCGACGAGTACGAGAGCCTGCTCACCAAGAACCCGATCTGGATCGCCCGCACGCAGGGTGTCGCGCTGCTGAGCGCCAAGGACGCGGTCGCCTGGGGAGTCACGGGCCCGTCGCTGCGCGGCTCGGGCGTCAACTACGACATCCGCAAGGCCGAGCCCTACTCGGGATACGACACGTACCAGTTCGACGTGCCCGTGGGCCGAGACGGCGACGCGTACTCGCGCTACGTCGTGCGCTGCGCCGAGATGCGCGAGTCGGTCAAGATCGCCAAGCAGGCCATCCAGCGCATCCGCGAGCTCGGCGAGTTCGGCCCGTACCGCGTGCGCGACTTCAAGTACGTGCTGCCTCCCAAGGAAGAAGTGAAGACGTCCATGGAGGCGCTGATCCACCACTTCAAGATCGTCGCGCACGGCTTCTTCCCGCCGGTGGGGGAGGCGTACTCGGCCGTCGAGGCGCCCAAGGGCGAGCTCGGCTTCTACATGGTGAGCGACGGCTCTCCGCGCCCATGGCGCATGAAGGTCCGCTCTCCTTCGTTCATCAACCTGCAGGCGCTGCCGCTGATGGTGCAGGGCCGCATGATCGCCGACGTCATCGCCGCGATCGGCAGCATCGACATCGTGCTCGGGGAGGTCGACCGATGAGCCACGCGCCCATCATGCCCACCGAGGCTCCCGCCGTGCTCGAGTGGCCCGACAACGTGAAGCCCGAAGTTGCCGAGGCCATCTCCCACTACCCGGTCAAGCGCTCCGCCGTGCTGCCCCTGCTCTGGATCGCGCAGCGCACGTGGGGCTGGTGCCCGCCCGCCGCGCTCCAGCTGGTGGCGCGCACCGCGGAACTGCCCGAACCCGAAGTCTTCGGCGTCGCCACGTTCTACACGATGTTCAACCTGCAGCCGGTGGGTCGCCACCACCTGCAGGTCTGCATGACCCTTTCGTGCTCGCTGATGGGCGCCGACCGCCTGTTCAAGCACCTCGAGCACAAGCTCGGCATCGGCCACGGCGAGACGACCGCCGACGGCCGCTTCACGCTTCGCCGGGTGGAATGCCTGGCGGCGTGCGGCGGCGGCCCCTGCATGCAGGTGGGTCTCGACTACTACGAGGATCTCGACCTGCCGAAGGTCGACGCGATCCTGGAGAAGCTCAAGTGAGCCGCGGCCTGCTGCTGTTCAAGGACATCGACACGCCCGGCCTGACCGGGATCGAGACCTATCGCAAGCTCGGCGGCTACGAGTCGCTCGCGGGCACGCTGGGTCACAAGACGCCGGACGAGTGCATCGAGATCGTGAAGTCGTCGGGCCTGCGCGGCCGCGGCGGCGCGGGATTCCCGACCGGCCTCAAGTGGAGCTTCGTTCCCAAGAACTCGCCCAAGGCCAAGTACATCGTCTGCAACGCTGACGAGTCCGAGCCGGGCACGTTCAAGGACCGCGAGCTGATGGTGCTCAACCCGCACCTGCTCATCGAGGGCATGATCCTCGCGGGCTACGCGATCGGCGCCAACGCGGGCTACATCTACTTCCGCGGCGAGTTCGCATACGTGCAGGCCATCATGGACAAGGGGATCGCCGAAGCGCGCGCCGCCGGCCTCGTGGGCGACAACGTGTTCGGCAGCGGCTTCAAGTTCGAGCTCTACACGCACCTCGGCGCCGGCGCCTACATCTGCGGCGAAGAGACCGCGCTGCTCAGCTCGCTCGAAGGCTTCCGCGGCCAGCCGCGGCTCAAGCCGCCGTTCCCCGCCGTCGAAGGCCTCTACGCCTGCCCGACCGTGGTGAACAACGTCGAGACCATCATGAACGTGCCGCACATCCTCAAGAACGGCGGCGCGTGGTACAAGCAGTGGGGCACCGACAAGAGCAGCGGCACCAAGGTGCTCAGCGTGTCGGGACCGGTGAAGCGCCCCGGCAACTACGAGATCCCGCTCGGCCTGCCGCTTCGCACGCTCATCGAGTCGCCCGAGTACTGCGGCGGCATGCGCGACGGCTTGAAGGTGAAGGGCGTCATCCCGGGCGGTTCGTCCGTTCCGGTGCTGCCGGCCTCGCTGCTCGACACGGGACTCGACTACGAGTCCATGAACTCGGCGGGCACGTTCCTCGGGTCCGGCGGCGTCATCGTGATCGACGACCAGACCTGCATGGTGGACGCGCTCTGGAACCTGATCCGCTTCTACCGCCACGAGTCGTGCGGCAAGTGCACGCCGTGCCGTGAAGGCACCTACTGGATGGGCGAGATCCTCGAGCGCATCGAGAAGGGCGAAGGCCGCGACGGCGACATCGACCTGCTGCTCGACGTGGCGAACAACATCTTCGGCAAGTCGTTCTGCGCGCTGGGTGACGCCGCGGCCATGCCGGTCCAGGGCATGCTCAAGCACTTCCGTGAGGAGTTCGAATACCACGTGAAGCACAAGCGCTGCATGGTGAACCGCCGCCGCAACGCGGTGATGGAGGTGGGGGCGTGAGCATGGTCAAGGTCACCATCGACGGCCGCACGATCGAAGTCCCGGCCGGCACGCTGATCACCGACGCCGCCAAGATGGTGGACGTGCACGTGCCGATCTTCTGTTCGCACTCCAAGCTTCCGCCGCTCGGCGCGTGCCGCATCTGCGTCGTCGAGGTGGGAACGCCGCGCATGGGCCCCGACCGCAAGCCGGTGCTCGGCCCCGACGGCTCGCCCGAGATCGCGTGGATGCCCAAGGTCCAGACCGGCTGCACCACGCCGGTCACGGACGGCATGCACGTGAAGACGGCTTCCGAGACGGCGACACAGGCCCGCAAGGGCGTCATGGAGTTCCTGCTCGTCAACCATCCGCTGGACTGTCCGGTGTGCGACGAAGGCGGCGAGTGCCAGCTTCAGGACCTCGCGTTCGCGTTCGGCCAGGACTTCTCGCGCATGGAGCAGAACAAGCGCACGTTCGAGTCCGAGGACCTCGGCCCGATCGTCAAGAAGGAAGCCAACCGCTGCATCGTGTGCATGCGTTGCGTGCGCTACTGCGACCAGGTGATGGGCGAGGACGCCCTCACCGCGCACCAGCGCGGCGCGCACACCGAGATCTCGTCGTTCAACCGCCAGCCGCTCGACTGCGAACAGTGCGGCAACTGCGTCGAGGTCTGTCCGGTCGGCGCGCTCACCGCGCTGCCCTACCGCTTCAAGGCGCGTCCGTGGGACCTGCGCCAGCACATCACCATCTGTCCGCACTGCTCCAACGGCTGCTCGGTGCGGCTCGGCGTTCGCGGCATGGAAGTGCTTCGCGCGCGCGGCACCGAGAACCGCGGCGTGAACCAGGAGTTCCTGTGCGTTCGCGGGCGCTTCGGGCACGACTTCGTCAACTCCGCCGAGCGGCTTTCCGCGCCGCTCGTGCGCCAGGGCGGCTCGCTGCAGCCGGCGACGTACGCCGAGGCCATCGCGCAGGCGGCGACCCGGCTCCGCGACATCGCCGCGGCCCACGGCCCCGGCAGCATCGCGTTCCTCGGCGGCGAGAAGCTGAACCTCGAGGAGCAGTACCTGTTCCAGAAGCTCGCCCGCGCCGTGCTCGGCACGAACAACGTGGACGCGCGGACGCGCTACACGTCGAACGTGTCCGGCGACGCGATCCTGCGCGCGACGGGCGGCGGCCGCCCCGCGCTCACGTTCGGCGGCCTGGTGAACGCCCAGGAAGTGCTCGTGCTGTTCGACGACCTGCAGGGCGAATCCCCTTACGCGCAGGCGCTGGCCATTCGCGGCCAGCACCAGCGCGGCCTGCACCTCACGGTGGCGCATCCGCGCCGCGTGAAGCTGGCGCGTCCCAAGTTCAAGAGCGACTGGCTCGGTGTCGCGCCGGGCGCCGAACTGGCGCTCGTGCACTCGCTCACCAAGTGCGCGCTCGACCAGGCGGTGCCGGCCCACCTGCCCGCCGAAGTGGCGTGGGGACTCGACGCGCTCACCCAGTCGCTGGCCGCCTGGACGCCGGAGCGCATCACGCGCGAGACCGGCATCCCGGCCGCTTCCGTCGCCGCTGCCGCCTCGCGCCTGCTCAAGGCGGAGCGCAAGGCGGTGCTGTTCGGCCGCGCGGTCGCGGAGCATCCGCAGGCCGCGGCGCTGCTCCAGGCCATCGAGAACCTCGGCTGGGCGACCGGTGCGCTTTCGGCGGACCAGTCCTCCGTCCTGTACTCGGGGCCCCAGTCCAACTCGCAGGGCGCGCTCGACGCGGGCCTGACGCCGGACTTCCTGCCGGGCTACGTGAGCCTCGCCGACGCGGCGGGCCGCGAGACGTTCGAGAAGTCGTGGGGCTGCACGCTCGACGGGCACGCCGGCATGAGCGCCTCCGAGATCCTGCAGGCCGCCGGCGACGGACGCATCAAGGCGCTCTGGATCGTCGGTGACCACTGGCTGCGCAGCGCGCCGGATGCGGCGCTCGCCGCCAAGGCACTCGCGGCGGCCGAACTGGTCATCGTGAACGAGCTCTTCCTGACCGAGACGGCGCGCGCCGCACACGTGGTGTTCCCGGTCGCCGCGTTCGCGGAAAAGGAAGGCACGGTGGTGAACTGCGAGCGCCGGGCCCAGAAGGCCAATCGCGCCCTCAGCCCGCGCCGCGGCACGCGTCCCGACTGGGAAGTCTTCCAGCTGGTCGCGCAGTCGCTCGGCGCCGACTGGCGCTACCGCACGGCCGAGGACGTGTTCCGCGAGATCGCGCGCCTCCTGCCCATGTGGAACGGGGCGAGCTGGGCCACGCTGCTGCCGAACGGCGCCGTGTGGGACGGCATGCGCGCGGTCGCGTCGCTGGGTTACACCGAACCGGAAGCGCGGCCGGCCGGTGAGGGAATGTGGTTGCTGTCGGGCGGCACGCTGTTCGCGCAGGGCAGCATGAGCGCGCACTGCGATTCGCTCGCGAAGCTGGCGAAGAACGCGCGCGTGTTCGTGGGCAACGCCGAGGCCGGTCGTCTCGGCGTGCGCGCCGGCGACACGCTCGAGCTGGAAGGGCCGGCGGGCACCGTGTCGCTGCCGGTCGAGATCGACGACTCGGTTCCGCCGAACGCCGTGTTCGTGCCGTACGCGTACGCCGAGGCCGGGATCAACCGGCTCGGAATGCCCAAGGGCGCGGGCCTCCGTGTGAAGGTGCGCAAGTTCGCCACGGCCGCCAGGGCCGGGGCGTAGGGGAGTGGGGATGGCGGCATTGATGCAGAACGAAGTCTTCCAGGTCGCGCTGTGGGCGATGGTCAAGGTGGGCATCATCCTCGGCGTCATGCTGGGCGTGGTGTCGTACCTGATCTACGCCGAGCGCAAGATCTGCGGTCATATCCAGGCGCGTACGGGTCCCAATCGCGTCGGTCCGCTGGGGCTCCTGCAGCCCATCGCCGACGTGGGCAAGCTCCTCTTCAAGGAGGAGTTCACGCCCGCGGGCGCCAACAAGATCATCTTCCACATCGCGCCCATCCTGGCGGTGTTCCCCGCGATCGTGACGTTCTCCGTCATTCCGATGGGGCCGCCTCCGATGTTCGTGGTCACCGACATCAACGTGGGCCTGCTGCTGTTCCTGGCCATGTCGAGCCTCGGCGTCTACGGCATCACGCTGGGCGGCTGGTCGTCGAACAACAAGTACGCGCTGCTCGGCGGCCTTCGTTCGTCGGCGCAGATGATCTCGTACGAGCTCGCGATGGGGCTGTCCACGATTCCCGTGCTGCTGCGCTCGGGCACGCTGTCGCTGAGCGGCATCGTGGACTCGCAGGGCGGGGCCTACCAGATCGGCGGCACGACGCTGCCCCTGCCCAACTGGGGCATCTTCCACTGGTACCTCGTGCTGCCGTTCTTCATCTTCCTGATCTGCTCGTTCGCCGAGACCAACCGCGCGCCGTTCGACCTTCCCGAGGCCGAAGGCGAGCTCGTCGCCGGGTTCCACACCGAGTACTCGAGCATGAAGTGGGCGCTCTTCTTCCTCGGTGAGTACATGAACATGATCGTCATCTGCTCGATCATCGTGACGCTGTTCCTGGGCGGCTGGCACGGCCCGGGTCCCGCGATTCTCGGGATCGTCTGGTATCTCCTGAAGCTGTTCGCGCTCCTGTTCTTCTTCATCTGGGTGCGCTGGACCTACCCGCGCCTTCGCTACGACCAGCTCATGGGCTTCGGCTGGAAGGTGCTGCTGCCGGCTTCCATCGCCAACGTGGTCATCGCGGCGGTGTGGCTGTACTGGAGGGCGAACGCCTAAATGGTTCCTTACCTCTTCCTGGGCTTCGCCGGGCTGCTGATCGCCACGGCCCTCATGGTGGTTCTGCACAAGAACCCGGTCACGAGCGCGCTGTTCCTGGTGCTCTCGTTCACTTCGCTCGCGGGCATCTACCTGCTGCTGCAGGCGGAGTTCATCGGCATGGTGCAGATCATCGTGTACGCCGGCGCCATCATGGTGCTGTTCCTGTTCGTCATCATGTACCTGAACCTCCAGCACGACGTCGAGAAGGGCGCGCAGATCGCCGTGCGCCGCGGCATCGGCTGGATGGTGGGTGCGCTCATGCTGCTGTTCGCCGGCCTGATCGTGCGCAACGGCGGCTTCTCGCCCGGACCGGTGCAGGCCGTGCCCCCGTCGCTCGAGGGCGGCAACGCCCAGGCGATCGGTCGCGTGCTCTACAGCCGCTTCCTGTTCCCGTTCGAGATCACGTCCATCCTGCTGCTCGTGGCCATGGTCGGCGCCATCGTCATGATCAAGGGCCGTCCGGCCGCCGACGGGGCGGAAGGGGAGAAGGAATGATCCCGGTCGAATGGTCTCTCGCGCTTTCCGCGGTTCTCTTCACCATCGGCGTGGTCGGCGTGCTCGTGCGCCGCAACGCGCTGGTGATCTTCATGTCCATCGAACTCATGCTGAATGCCGCGAACCTCGCGTTCGTGGCATTCGCGCGTCAGCAGAACTCGCTCGACGGGCAGATCTTCGTGTTCTTCGTGATGACCGTCGCCGCCGCCGAAGTGGCGGTCGGGCTCGCCATCATCGTCAACGTCTTCCGACTCCGTGAAACGGTGTTCGTCGACGAAATCAACCTGCTGAAGGGCTAGGACGGCCGTGAACTTGCCCATGCTCTGGATCATTCCCGCGCTGCCGCTCGCCGCGGTCGCACTCAACCTGCTGTTCGGCGACCGTCTCGGCAAGAAGGGCACGTCCTTTCTCGCCTGTGGCGCCGTCGGATTGGCCTTCGCCGCCGCGATTCGTGCGGTACTGACACTCGCCGCGCGCTCCCCGGAGGAGCGCCAGATGGTCGAGACCGCCTGGACCTGGTTCCGGGTGGGCGACTTTTCGGCGGACGTGTCGTTCCTGCTGGATCCGCTCTCCGCCATCATGGTGCTGGTGGTGACGGGCGTCGGCTTCCTCATCCACATCTACTCGATCGGGTACATGGCCGAGGATCCGTCGTTCCGGCGGTTCTTCCTCTACCTGAACCTGTTCATGTTCGCGATGCTGACGCTGGTGCTCGCGGACAACTACCTGCTGATGTTCGTGGGCTGGGAAGGCGTCGGGCTCTGCTCGTACCTGCTCATCGGCTTCTGGCACGAGAAGCAGTCGGCGACGGACGCGGGCAAGAAGGCGTTCATCGTCAACCGCATCGGTGACTTCGGCTTCCTCCTCGGCGTGATGTTCCTGATCGCGTGGACGGGCTCGGTCAACTACGAGCGCGTGTTCGCGGCCGCCCCGCACCTGTTCGTGGCGGGCGGGAGCATCATCACGCTGGCCACGATCCTCCTGTTCGTCGGCGCGACCGGCAAGAGCGCGCAGATTCCGCTCTTCGTCTGGCTGCCCGACGCCATGGAAGGCCCGACCCCGGTGTCCGCCCTCATCCACGCGGCCACGATGGTCACCGCCGGCGTCTACATGGTGGTGCGCAGCCACGTGCTCTTCGAGATGGCCCCGGCCACGCTCGAGGTGGTAGCGGTGATCGGCGCGGCGACCGCGCTCATGGCGGCGACGATCGGCCTGGTGCAGAACGACATCAAGCGCGTGCTGGCCTATTCCACGGTGAGCCAGCTGGGCTACATGTTCTTCGCCTGCGGCGTGGGCGCGTTCGGCGCCGGCATCTTCCACGTCATGACGCACGCGTTCTTCAAGGCGCTGCTGTTCCTCGGCGCCGGCTCGGTGATCTACGGGATGCACCACGAGCAGGACATGCGCAAGATGGGCGGGCTGGCGGGCAAGATGCCCATCACCCACCTCACCATGCTGCTCGCGACCATCGCCATCGCCGGCATCCCGCCGTTCGCCGGCTTCTGGAGCAAGGACGAGATCCTGGCCAAGGCGTTCGCGACCGGGCACTACGGCATCTTCGCCGCCGGCCTGCTCGGCGCGCTGATGACCGCCTTCTACATGTTCCGGCTCTACGTGCTCACGTTCCGCGGCAAGCCGCGGTTCGAGGAGCACGCCGCGCACGGGCACGCCGACGCGCACGGCCACGATGCGCATGCGGCTCACGGCGCCCACGACGATCACGGCCACGACCACGGTCACGGTGGTCCCGTGAAGGAATCGCCGTGGAGCATGACCGTGCCGCTGTCGATCCTCGCCGTGCTGTCGGTCGCCGGCGGCTGGGTCGGGATCGGTAAGCCGTTCATCCACGGCGAATCATGGATGGCGACCTGGCTCGAGCCGGTGCTCGGGCACGGCCCGCACATGAAGCACCTTTCGGCGCCCGCCGAGTTCGCCCTCATGGGACTCTCGGTCGCGGTCGCCGCCTTCGGCATCTTCATGGCCTTCCGCGCCTACCTGCAGCAGCCGTCCATCGCGACGGCCGTGCGCGAGCGGTTCGCCGGGGTCCACAACGCGCTGTACAACAAGTACTGGGTGGACGAGTTCTACGGCGCGATCGCCGTGACCCCCATCCACCAGGGTGCAATGCGCCTGTGGCGCTTCTGGGACGAGAAGGTCGTGGACGGCACCGTGAACGGCGTCGGCTACGTCCTCGAAGGTGTCTCCGCACTGCTGCGTCTCTTCCAGACTGGATACGTCGGCACGTACGCGCTCTTCATCGCGTTCGGCGTGCTTGCCCTGTTCCTTCACTTCCTGAGGTCGTAAGTGGCGCCAATTCCCTGGTTGTCCCTGCTCGTGTTCTTCCCGCTGGTCGCGGCGGTCCTCATCGCGATCATGCCGGCGGGCGCGCACAAACCCATCCGGCTCTGGGCGACGCTCGCGGCTCTGGCGGAGTTCGTCTTCTCGATCCCGCTCTGGTGGCGGATCGCTCCCGGCCAGGCCGGTTTCCAGTTCGAGGAGAAGCTCGACTGGATTCCCGCCATCGGCGCGCAGTACCACCTCGGCGTGGACGGAGTGAGCGGACTGCTCGCTCTGCTCACCACGTTCACCACGCTCATCGCGGTCCTGGGCGCGTGGACGTCCGTCGAGAAGCGCTCGCGCGAGTTCTTCGCGCTGGTGCTGGCGCTCGAGGCCGGCATGCTGGGCACGTTCTTCTGCCTCGACCTGCTGCTCTTCTACGTCTTCTGGGAAGCCATGCTGATCCCGATGTACCTGCTGATCGGCGTGTGGGGCGGGCAGCGGCGCGTGTACGCCGCGGTCAAGTTCTTCCTCTACACGATGGCGGGAAGCGTCCTGATGCTGGTCGCCATCCTGTCGCTTTGGTTCATGCAGAAGGAGATGAGCGGCATCCCCACGTTCGACCTTCACGCCTTCTACCAGCTGCCGATCAGCCCGGACCGCCAGTTCTGGCTGTTCCTGGCGTTCGCGTTCGCCTTCGCGATCAAGGTCCCGATGTTCCCCCTGCACACGTGGCTGCCGGACGCCCACGTCGAAGCTCCGACGGCGGGTTCCGTCATCCTGGCTGCCGTGCTGCTCAAGATGGGCACGTACGGCTTCCTCCGGTTCGCCATGCCCATGTTCCCGAACGCGCTCCTCGTGTGCGCGCCGTGGATCGCGTGGCTGTCGATCATCGGCATCGTGTACGGCGCGCTGGTCGCCATGGTCCAGCCGGACCTCAAGAAACTCGTGGCCTACTCGTCGGTGAGCCACATGGGCTTCGCGATGCTGGGCCTGATGGCCATGAACGCCCAGGGCTTCGCGGGCTCCATGATGACCATGCTCAACCACGGCGTCTCGACCGGCGCGCTGTTCCTCCTGGTCGGCGTCATCTACGAGCGTCGGCACACGCGCAAGATCGCGGACTTCGGCGGGCTCTGGAAGGTCATCCCGGTCTACTCGGTGATCTTCCTGGTGGTGATGCTCTCCAGCGTGGGCCTGCCGGGAACGAACGGGTTCATCGGCGAGTTCCTGGTGCTGCTGGGCGCGTTCAAGCACAACGTGTGGTGGGCCGTCGTGGCCGCCACCGGCGTGATCCTGTCCGCCTGCTACATGCTGTGGATGTTCCAGCGCGTCGTGTTCGGTCCCGTGACGCACGAGGAGAACCAGAAGCTCACCGACCTGTCGTTCCGTGAGCGCCTCGTGTTCGCGCCCCTGCTGCTGCTCGTCTTCTGGATGGGCGTGGCGCCGCAGCCGTTCCTCGACCGCATGCAGCCCACGCTCGACCGCGTGCTGCAGATGACCAACGACCGCGCGCAGGTGCTGGCCGAGATGGCCGCTCCACAGCCGGCTCCGGTCGCGGCCAGCCTGGTCATGCCCGCTCCGGCGGAGCAGGGAGGTGCGCGATGATCACCGTCCCGCAGCCCTCGTTCCTCGCCCTCGACTGGTGGGCGCTCGGCCCGGTCATGGCGCTGACCCTGGGCGCCATCGTCCTGCTCCTCATGGAGTTCATGCCGCAGCGCGCCAACGGCAACCGTGGCGGCATCGTGTCGCTGCTCACGCTGCTCGCGTCCGGCTACGCGGTGTACCGCGTGGCGGGCGAGAAGCGCGAGCTGTTCGGCGGCATGCTCGTCCACGACTCGCTGAGCGTGTTCTTCACGATGCTGTTCTGCGCCATCGGCGTGCTGTCGGTGCTGATCTCGTGGGACTACGTGAAGCGCACGAAGATCAATCAGGCCGAGTACTACGCCCTGCTGCTCTCGAGCGTGCTGGGCATGGTGGTCATGGCGGCCTCCAACGACCTGATCACGATCTTCCTGGGCCTCGAGCTCATGTCGCTCGCGCTGTACATCATGGTGGGCTTCCGGCGCTCGCAGCTGGAATCCAACGAGGCCGCGCTCAAGTACTTCCTGCTCGGCGCCTTCGCTTCGGGCTTCCTGCT
>JADLGX010000017.1 GCA_020849095.1 Candidatus Eiseniibacteriota bacterium | reverse complement strand
TGGCGATGCCGCCGATGGCGGGATTGCAGGACATGCGCGCGATGTCCCCGCGCTTCACGGTCAGCAGCGCCGTGCGCCGCCCCAGCCGGGCGCTGGCATGCGCCGCCTCACAGCCGGCATGCCCGCCACCCACCACGACGACGTCCCAGTCCCCCATGCGCGCGCCGGCCGTCATGCCCCCTACTTTCCGATGCAGAAGCGCGAAAACACGCGTTCGAGCAGGTCGTCACTCACCCGTACGCCGAGCAGCTCCTCGAGCGCGGCCATGCCCTCGCGCAGTTCGAGCGCCACGATCTCCCCGGGAGCCCCCTCGCTCGCGGCCCGAACGGCGCGCTCGAGCGCATCGCACGCCACGCCGAGCGTGTGGGCCTGGCGTTCGACCAGCAGCGTCTCGCCCTGCTCGAACCCCGCCACGAGCGCCAGGTCCTCGAGCGCCTGCGGCACGCCCGCGCCGGAGCGGGCGCAAGTCCGCGCCACGCGAACGCCCTCGTCGCACAGCGCGCGAAGCTCCTGCTCGTCGATCACCACGCCCAGGTCCTGCTTGTTGATCGCGACCAGCACGCGCCGACCCCGCAGGCGCGCGGCCACGGCGCGATCGTCGTCCGAAATCGGGCGCGAGCCATCCACGACCCAGACCACGACCCGGCTGTCCTCGAGCGCCGCGTGCGCGCGCTCGATACCGAGCGCCTCGACACCGTCGGCCGTTTCGCGAAGCCCGGCCGTGTCGGAAAGGGTGAACAGCGCCCCATGCAGCTCGATCGTCGCGCTGACCCGGTCCCGCGTCGTGCCGGGCTGGGCCGCCACAATGGCGCGGTCCTCGCCCACGAGCCGGTTGAAGAGCGACGACTTGCCGGCGTTCGGCTGGCCGACGATCACGACGGGAACGCCCTCGCGCATCGCCCGCCCCCAGGCCGCGCCGCCCAACTGGGCGCGCAGTTCACCGTACAGGGCGGCGATGCGCGCGATCACATCGGCTGGCACCTCGATGCCGCCCACGTCCTCGGCGAAGTCCACGCGCGCCTCGACCTCGGCCACCAGGTCGGCCAGGCGCTCGAGCCGCCCGCGCAGCTCCCGCGACAACTGCCCGCCCAGGCGGGCCAGCGCCGCGCGCTGCATGGACTCGTTGCGGGCGCCGATCAGCTCCGCCACCGCCTCGGCCTGCACCAGGTCGAGCCGGCCGTGCAGGAACGCGCGCAGCGTGAACTCGCCGGGCCGCGCCAGCCGGGCGCCGGCGGCCAGGAGCAGCGCGAGCGCCGAACGCGCCGGCATCGCCCCGCCGTGGCAGGAAAACTCCACGACATCCTCACGCGTGTACGACCTCGGGGCGCGAAACACCGCCGCGACCACTTCGTCCACCCGCTCCGCGCCGGTGAGCCAGCCATGATGAAGCGTCGAGGGCGCGGCGCCGGCCAGCGGCGCCGAGCCGCGAAAGACGCGATCCGCCACCGCCAGCGCCGCCGGGCCGCTCACACGCACCACGGCCAGCCCGGCTTCACCGGGCGCCGTGGCGATGGCGGCAATCGTGTCGTCGAGCGCGAGCTTCATGTGCGGACTCCGGGCGAAAAAAGTGCGCCGGGCTCTCGTCTGGGAGAGCCCGGCGCAGGAACTGCGACCACCGGGACTCAGCCCGCGTGTTCCTCGCCCGTGCGTTCGGGGAAGTCCGCCGGGGCGATCGCCACGCGTTTGCTGCGATCCATCCCGAGCGAGTACGTCTTCACGCGCGAGTCTTCCTTGAGCGTCACGTGAATGATGCGGCGCTCCTGGGAGTTGAGGTAGTCCGTCACCACTTCGGCGTTGGTGGAGATCGCCTGCTCGGCCATCTCGCGCGCCATCGCGGCCAGTTCTTCCTCGCGGCGCAGCCAGAAGTCGTTGATCTCGAGCTGCAGGTGGTAGCGCGAGCCCTCGCCGCGATTCACGAAGCGGTTGAGCAGGTGCTCCAGTGCGGCGCGCGTCTCACCGGCGCGGCCGGTCAGCAGATCGTCGTCCTTGCCCACCTCGACCGTCACGTCCACGCGCGTACCGTCGGCCTTGGCCGTCACGGTCGCCTCGAAGCCCATGGCGGCGAAGAGTTCGTTCGAAGCCCGGATCGCCAGCGCCTCGAGTTCCGACGAGGAAGCCTGGGGCGTGGAGGGCGCGGCGGCGCGAACCGGCTGCGGCGCCGGAACGGAAGCCACAGGAGCCGGGGCCGGAGCCGCAGCCACCACCGGAACCGGAGCGGGGGCGGGAGCCTCCTCGACCGGAGCGGCGGCGTGGACCGGAGCAGGGGCCGGAGCGGCCGGAGCGGCCTGCTGTGCAACGACCGGCGTGCTCACTTCGAAATCATTGTCGTCCTGGCCGTCCATCTCGAAATCCTCCGAACCCTCGGGTTCGAGCGTCGAAATGGCGTCGCCTCCGAGCGGCAGCACTTCGTTCACACCACCGGCGGCGTTCCCGCGACGGCGTCCACGTCCACCCCGGCGGCCCCGGCGGCGGCGGCGGCGCATCCCGTCCGCGCCCTCTCCATCGGCATCCTCACCGCCCGTGTTCGCGCGCGCGGCGACAGCGGCGGCCGGAACGGGAGCGTCGGCCGGAGGCTGCTGCGCCTGAACCGGCACCGGGCGCTTGTCCTCGCGCTTCTCGTCACGCTTGTCTTCGCGCTTCTCGCCACGGCGGCCGCCTTCGCGACCCTCACGCGGCTCGCGACCCTCGCGCGGCTCGCGGCTCTCGCGCGGCTCGCGACCCTCGCGCGGCTCGCGGCCCTCACGCCCCTCGCGACGCCCGCCCTCGGCGCGCGCCCCTTCGGGACGCGGACCCTCGGCACGCGGCGCGGCGGCAGCCTTCTCACCACGACCGCCTTCGCGGCCGCCCTCGCGACCACCCTCGCGTCCGCCCTCGCGCTTGCCCTTGTCCCGTCCGCCCGAATCACGATCGCGGCCACCGCGCCCACCGCGACGATCGTCGCGCCTGCTGCTGGAGACCCGGCGCTCCTTGGTTTCTTCCGGCTCGCGAACGGCGCCACCGGGGCGGCGCATGATGCTCACCTTGAACGGGCGCGAGCCGAAGCCCAGGAACCCGCCCTTGCCCTCTTCGATCACCGTGATCGTCGCTTCCGCGCGCGCGAGGCCGAGATCCTCGAGTCCCTTGCGCACCGCGTCGTCGAACGTCTTGCCTTCGTAGACAGAACCCTTTGCCATTTTCATCCCCGTTTCCCGAACGCGCACGACCGAATGGAGGCGCTGCCCTGACAGGCGCGCCGGCGCGGCGATCGGTGAGTGAACCGCTGAGTAGCCCTTCGGCGCGGCGGATTCGCGCGGCGCCCGGCGAGAGACTCCGGGCGGCCGGCGCGCGTCGCAACGCTGCCGGGAGGACCTGTGGTTGTACGACGGGACATCACACTACTTCGGCGCCGGCCCCGTCCGCTACGCCGAACCTTTGCGACTTAACGCTGCTTTCCACCCTTTCCTGCCGGTGCGGCGGTCACCACCACGGTGCCCGGATCGCCACGCAGCGCCAGCCACTGCTGGAGCGCGGTCAGCAGGTTCATCACGGTCCAGTAGATCACCAGGCCGGACGGCATCGGATAGAAGATGAACAACATGACGAAGTTCATCATGTACATCGTGGGCGCCTGCTTCGGGTCCGTCGGAGTGAACACCTGCGACAGGAAACCCGTTGCCGCCATGATCAGCGGAAGGAGCCGGACGTCGAAGCTGCCGATGGCGAACAGCCGGTCGGGAGCCGAGAGGTCGTGGATCCAGCCGATGAACGGCGCCTGACGGAGATCGATCACGTTGAAGATCACGGCGTACATCGCGAAGAACAGCGGCATCTGCATGATCATGGGCAGACAACCACCGGCGGGATTGACGCTGTTGTCCTTGTAGAGCGCCATCGTCGCCGTGTTCAACGCGGCCGGATCGTTCTTGTACTTCTCGCGAATCCGCTCGATCTCCGGCTGCAACCGCTGCATGGCGCGCATGCTCTTCATGCTCGCCATGTTGAGCGGATGCAGGGCGACGCGTACCAGCGTCGCCAGAATCAGGATCGTCCACCCGAAGTTGTGGACGACCGAATCGATGGCCTTCAGCAGCTGGAGCAGCAGCTTGCTGACGGGCACGATCCAATTCCAGCCCATGTCCACGGCTCGCTCCAGCTGGAGCGGGCCGCCCTCTTTCGCGAGCGCGAAATAGTCGGCAGGGCCGAAGTAGGTCACGAAACGCTGCACGCCGGCGCCCGAGGTGGGCAGCGGCATCACCAGGTTGGAAACGGCGACCGCCTGGTGGGGCTTGGTGCCCTTGGGCAGATGCGCCACCTGCGCCTCGGTGAGCAGGCGGTTCACGCCCGCACCCGAAGCGCCCCGGCCGTCCCCGCCGGTGGTGGCCACGAGCGCCAGGAAGTAGTGGCTCTGGACGCCGGCCCAGTGCGCGACGCCGTCGAAGATCTTGGGGTTCTTGCCGACGAGGCCCGAAGCGCCGTCGCGGTGCAGGTCCTTGCCCACCAGGCTGACCGCGCGAAGGCTGCGCAGGTCGTTCTCGGGATTGTCCTCGGTGAGCAGCGGCCACGACCGCGTCGTGAGCGAGTAGTCGGTGAGCCGCCACGCGGCGGGAATGGCGTAGGTCTCGACCTCGAGGTCGAGCATGTAGGAGTCGGGGCGCACGCGCCACGTCTGGCGCAGGGCCAGACCGCTCGAATCGCGCGTCGTGAACGTCAGCGCGCGAATGGCGCCGGCGGCATCCGTGCTCTCCGCCACCTCGTAGGTGACTTCGGCCAGCGACCGAACCGCGTTCGCCGAGCCCAGGTCGATCCCGAAGGTGGGCTCGCCGCCCAGCATCACGCGGTCGCCCGAGGGGACTTCGTCACCCCGGCGCGGGCGGCGGCCGGGATACTCGCCGTACTGGCTCGCGCCGTGGGCCGCGGCGTAGCGCTTGAGCTCGAACGACAGGAGCCGGGCGCCACGGTTAGAGAACTCGGCGCGATAGAACGGGGTCTCGATCACCGAACGCTTCTCGGGAATCGCCGCCGTCGAGGGCGCCGTGGCGCTCATCCCGGGGGCCGCCGGACCCGAGGAGGAATCGGCGCCGGGCGCCAGAGGCGCGGTGGCCGCGGCGCGGGTGCTGTCCGCGGGGACGCGCGGCTTGGGCTTGGGGGCGTACTTCTGCTGAAGCGCGGTGAAGAGCGCGAAGACGACGAGCGCCAGCGCGAGGGCCAGCGTGGTTCTGCGATCCATAGTCAGGGCACCGGGTCGTAGCCCGCCGTTCCCAGCGGATGACAGCGCCCGATCCGGCTCAGCGTCATGCGTCCACCCTTGAAGACCCCGTACCGCGCGATCGCTTCACGCGCGTACTCGGAGCAGGTGGGCTGGTGACGACAACCGCCGCGGAACGCGGGCGGCATGAGCATCTGGTACAGCCGGATGAGCGCAAGAGCGAGAGAGCGCATGCCGTCAGGACGCCACGGCGGGAGCCAGCGCGCCCGCGTGGGCGAGCAGGCTCTCGAGTTCCGTGGCCAGAACCTGGTGAGGCGCGCTCAGGGACGCACGCGAAGCGATGAACACGAGCAGGAATCCGTGGTGAGGCAGGCGCGGCCAGCGCCGCCGGACGATCTCGCGCAGCCGACGCCGCGCGCGATTTCTTTGCACTGCACCGCCCACTCCACGTTTGCTGGCGATCCAGCCCACCCGCGTGACTTCACCCGGCGCGGCCAGCGCCAGCAGCAGGCAGCAGCGTCCGCGATAGGCAACGCCGCGCCGCTTCACCGCCGCGAAGTCATCTGCACTGCGCATGCGGTGCTGTGGAGCGAGGCGTTCCGAACGCGGCTGGCTCATCGTGATCCATCGAGAGGCAGGCGCGACTCCACAGGCGCAACCCCGATGCATCGTGGGGCCGGCGGTTTTCGATGCGGATCCGCGCAATGCGGAGGAGTCCGCAACGGCGGGATCGACTGCGACGGGAAAGAGCGTCCGACTAGCTCTTGTCGGAGGACACGGTCAGGCGCTTGCGGCCGCGCGCACGGCGAGCGGCGAGCACCTTGCGGCCGCCCTTGGTCTTCATGCGGGCGCGGAAGCCGTGCGTCTTGAGCTTGTGGCGATTGCGGGGACGGAAAGTGATGCTCATGAAATGAACCTCTTCGAGAACGGAATAGGTAGACGCAAAGAGCGGGGACGATAGGCGACAGGGCCGACCGGAGTCAAGAAACCGGCCCGCTCCCCAGCCGCCGGGTCCGGCCTGCTCATTATAATTGCGGCCGAACGGCCAAGCCCCTCAACCCCGGGCGCGAAAGTGACGATACGGAGGGCGAAGCGATCCCCTCCTTCAAGGGGCGTCCCCCGATTCTTCGCGCCAAGGAGCCGGCCATCCTTCACGAAGGCACCAAGAGCCGCCGAACGGGCGAAAAATCGCCCGCGGCCCGGCAGCTGGCGGACTGGTTCCGCCAGCTCGACCGGTTCGTGCGCGCCACGCGCACCTTCGGCCCCGACGCGCCCAACGTGGGACCGATGCGGGAGCGGCTGACGGAAGACCTCCTGCAGCACATCGGGTTCCACGCTCCGCTCCTGCTTCGTTGCACGGCGCTCGAGATCTGGCTCCAGGACGAGATCGTGGTCGCCGGCCCCGAAGCGGGAGACGAGGGCGG
>JADLGX010000016.1 GCA_020849095.1 Candidatus Eiseniibacteriota bacterium | reverse complement strand
CCGGCCAGTTCGGCCGGCCGGTAGACGTGGCCGTGGATCACGACGGCAACCTGTACCTCGCCGACAACGCGTACATGCGCATCGTGGTGCTCTCCAGCACGGGCGACTACGTCAGGCAGTGGGGCTCTTACGGCGCGGGCCCGGGCCAGTTCACTTCCCCGATCGCTGTCGCGGTGAGCCCGACGGGCCTCGTCTACGTGGCCGACGATGTCTCGCAGCGCATTCAGGTGTTCACCACCACCGGCGCGTTCGTGACCCAGTGGGGCAGCTACGGCAGCGGCGCCGGCCAGTTGGCCGGTCCCTGGGGGATCGCGCTCGACGCCGTCGGCAACGTCTACGTGGCCGACGCCGCCAACAACCGCATCCAGGTCTTCACCGGCAGCGGGCAGTTCCTGGCGCAGTGGGGCACGCTCGGCAGCGGGCCGGGCCAGTTCGACAAACCCATGGGCGTCGGCATCGGCCCCGATGGGCGCATCTACGTCGCGGACACGTGGAACCGGCGTATCCAGGTGTTCGCTGCGCTGACCACGCCAGCCAGGCCCACCAGCTGGGGCAGCCTCAAGACGACGTCCCGCCCCGGACTCACGCCGGTTCCCCTGAGCCCGGCCCCTCGGTACTGAACAGCTCGATGTACGACGCGTAGCGGAAGCGCCGATTGCGAGCAAATCCGGTCATCTCGCTGAGCACCCCGAGCGCAACGAGACGCGTCACCAAGTTGTTGGCGGCGGCATATGTCGTTCCGGTCATCGCCTGCACGTCCTTCACGCTCACGATGGGCCGGTCGTACAGCGACTCGAGCACCTTGTGCCCGTTCCCCGCTGCACGCCCCAACTGCGCGGTGATGGTCGATCGGTGCTGCTCGCGCAGCTGCAGGATCCGGCGGGCCGTCTCGGCGGCCTCCCCCGCCACCTGGATTACGCCGCGGAGGAAGAACGCGATCCAAGCCTCCCATTCGCCGCGTTCGCGCACGGCCTGAAGTCGTTCGTAGTACTCCTGCCGGTTCTGCTTGAAGTAGTGCGAGAGGTAGAGCACCGGCTTGTGCAAGACGCCGCGCTGCGTCAGCAGGAACGTGATGAGCAGCCGGCCGACGCGCCCATTGCCATCGAGGAAGGGATGGATCGTTTCGAACTGCGCGTGCGCGAGCGCGATCTTCACCAGCGGAGGCAGTTCGTCGTCGCGGTGGAGGAACGTCTCCAGATCGCCGAGCGCTTCGGGAACGACGTGGTGCGGTGGAGGAACGAAGGTCGCCGTGCTCAGCGTGCTGCCAGCCGGACCGATCCAGTTCTGGCTCCTCCGCAGTTCGCCGGGCTGCAACCGGCCACCGCGTACTTCGCGCATCAGCTCGGTGTGGATCTCACGGATCAGCCGAACCGACACCGGCAGTTCAGCGAGCCGCTCCAGCCCGTGGTCCATCGCCCGGACGTAGTTGACGACTTCGTCGACGTCACGGGGCAGGTGCGCGTCGAAGAGCTTCGCCTCGGCCGCGAGCAGGTCCTGGAGCGAACTCTGCGTGCCCTCGATCTGGCTCGAAAGCACGGCCTCTTTGCGCACGTACATGAACACGAAGAGGTTCGGGTTGGGCAGTGTGAGCACCGAGCCGTCGAGCCGCCCGAGCGCACGGTCCGCCGCCGACAACTGGCCCTGGAGCTCCCCGCTGAGGTCGACGGCGGGCACGGGCGGCAACGGCGCCGGCATGAATGCGCGATAGCCGGTTGACTGGGCGACGTAGCTCCCGGCTCGCGTCGAGACTGGGCTTTGCCCTTCCATACTGTTTGCTCCCTTGCGCATGGCGCGAAATCGAGGCCATATGATAGGCAGAATCCAGCATGGAGCGAAAGGGCCTCCTTGTTATAGGCAGGCGCCGATAGCGACCGGATGATCGTCGAAGCCGCCCGGCCGGCCCAGACCACCGCGGGCGCCTGCGCCTGGTCGAACCCCGCCGCGCCGCCCGAGTTGCTACCGGCTCTTGACCCTGCCCCACGTGCTGCGCCGCGCGTTCACCGCAGCGGGGCCAAAGGTCTGCACGCGGTGGGCCTGTTCATCGACCACGTGAACCAGCCCGTCGGGACCGCACGCGACGCCGAACGGCGACGTGAACTGGCCGTCGCCACTTCCACCGGTTCCCCATCCGCCCAGATACACTCCTGCGGTCGTGAACATCTGGACGCGCGGAGTCTCGCCCTCTTCGGTGATGAAGACCGTTCCCTGCGCGTCAATGGCGATTCCCAGCGGATACTGAAGCTGCCCCGGGCCGGAGCCCGCGCTCCCGAACTGGAACAGGAACTCACCCAGCGTCGTGAACACCTGGACGCGCGAGTTGTTGGGATCGAGCGCGAACACGCGATCGTCGGGGCTGACCGCGACACCCAGGACGAACAGGAACTCGCCGGGGCCGGAGCCGAAGCGCCCCCACTCGCGCAGGCGGATCCCTTCGCTGGAGTAGACGACGATCCGGTTGCCGTACTTGTCGCCGACCAGCAGCTCGCCGGCATGGTCGACCGCGATTCCCGCGGGCGTCTGCAACTCCATGATGCCGCCCCACAGGGACAGCAGTTCGCCCTGCCGCGTGTACACCTTGATGGTGTGGTTCGCGTAGTCCGAAACGAACACGCGCTGGTCGGTGCCGATAGCGATGCCGTAGGCACCTTCGCTCCGCGTGTCCCCCGGGTAGACGAACGCGGGCCAGCGGCGCAGGAACTCCCCCGAGGGCGAGAACACCTGCACGCTCTGGCAGGAATAGTCCGTGACGTAGATCTCTCCCTGGGCGTCCACGGCGATTCCACTCGCGTTCACGAACTGCCCCGGAGCGCAGCCCGCGGTGCCGAACGCACGCAGGAAGATGGGCGCTTGCGCGCTCGCCGGTGACACTAGCAACAGACTCGTCAGGGCCAGCACGACCATCGCACGCAGGACCACTCCACCTCCGTCAGTTCGAATCCCCGCCGGATCGAGTGGCGTCCGGCCACCGGCCCGGCGGGGTTCGTCGTTGCTTCGGCGCCTCAGTGCTTCGGCGCGTTCAGCGGCGGCAGCGAGTAGCAGAACGCGGGGTACTGCGGCACGGCGGGCGCCACGCGGCGATAGATCGTCGCGCCGCGCTGCGGCGTCTGCTGCAGGTGCTGCACGCGCTCGAAGCCGTTCAGCTTGGCCACGGTGTCCAGCCACGCCGTCGAGAGCATGTACAGGTTGGTCGGATCGTTGTTCACCGAGCCGGGCTCCAGCAGCAGCAGGATCGGATCGGGCACGTCGATGATCAGGCTCTCGAACGCCGCCACGTCCTTGGACATCTGGAACGCGTTGGTCGCCGCCGTCAGCGGATCGTTCACGTGGTACAGCACGCCGTAGCAGAGCACGACGTCGAACTGCTCCTGCAGCGGCTGGTAGATCGAGCGCTTCACGAACTCGACCTTGCTCTTGAAGTGGTCATGAAGGAACTCGAAGCCGTCCATGCCACCCCAGCGGAGGTCGGGATCGTCCATGGCCACAACGCGAGAGGCACCGCGCTGCTCCGACCGAAAGCTGAAGTAGCCGTCCCAGCAGCCGATGTCGAGCACGGACTTGCCGGCAAGATTGAGCGCCGGATACAGGAACACGTCCTCGAGCCGGCTGACATCCGAACGCCCCGGCGTCACGCGCCCATCACCCAGCGGCACGATGTGCCACCACTGGATCTCGTCGATTCCCTTCAGCGTTCCCTTCATGCGATCCCCCTCAGGCGCGGACTGGCTCCGCTATCGCAGGCCCGGCGGCCGCCATCGTGGTCGGGCCGGGAACCCGCAAGGGTCTTCGGCCCGGCGCCCGCCGGACTGGAGGGGGGAATGCCCCGGCGGTGCCCCCCTACCTCGCCACGACGATCCGCGCCGTCCGCGATCCGCCCGCGAATCGCAGCCGCGCAAAGTAGACGCCGCTGGCCACGCTCGCGGCGCCGCGCGCCTTCAGGTCCCACGCCAGGTCGGTGCGACCCGCCGCGAGTGGGCCGTCGAACGGCGTCGCGATGCAGCGCCCCTGCACGTCGAACACCTCGAGCTTCGCCGCCAGCGCCAGCGGGGACTCGATCCGGAGCCTCACCCGGCTCGCCCGCGGCGCCCATTCCAGCACGCTCAGCGTCAGGCCGCGCGCGGGCGACCGGTACTCGTCCACCGAGGTCACGCTGGGCGCCACCAGGGTGAAGTCGCTCCCGGTCCACGCCATGCGCGTGTAGGCAATACCCATCTTGCCCGACGCCCACGCGGTGAAGCCGCCCAGGTACTCGGCGTTCGCCACACGCAGGTGCTCGCTGCCGCTCCACCCGTAGGTGCTCGGCAGGTTGTTCATGTAGCTGGCGAGGATCACCGGCGCGCTCCAGTTGGACGCCGATGTATCCGCCGGACTCCCGCCCGGAGCCAGCTCGATGAACCGGATGGTGGTCTCCCCGAACTCACCGGG
>JADLGX010000015.1 GCA_020849095.1 Candidatus Eiseniibacteriota bacterium | reverse complement strand
GGTCGAGCCCCCAGTGCGAACGAAAGCGCCGGTCCTCCGACGACACGACGGCCTGCTGGAGAGAGAGCGGAATGCGCGCGAGCGGCACCCACTCGCGAAACACGCGGTTGGAGTCGGGCAGCACCGCCAGCAGCATCGGCTCCAGCCGGGGCGCGCGCGCGGTGTCTGCGGCGGCGTATCCCGGCACCGAGCCCAGGCGGGTGACCGCGAACAACCGCCCGCTCGAAAAGCGCAGGCGCACGCGCTCCGGGCCGCCGCGCCCCTCGGGGTCGGCGGGAGTGAAGCCACGCAGCACGATCTCCGCGCCCGAAGAGGTCGGCGCCCACTCGCCCGGCCTGCGGGCCGTGCCCACCTGGCGGTAGCCGCGCGCGGCGAGGTGCTCGCGCAGGTACTCGATCGGCAGCGCGCGCCCGGCCACCAGCGGCACGCCCGCGGAATACACCCGCGCCGGGTAGGACCACGCCGGCCCCGTGGCGCGGCGCGATTGCAGCGCGCGCACCTCCACCGAGAAACGCGCGAACACCGCGAGGGCGATCAGGACCACGACGGCCAGAGCGGCCATCGCACGGCGGGGAATCCGGCGCGCCGGCGGCCGGGTCGCCGCGGGTCGCGGATGCTCGGAAGAGGTGGACATGGATCCGGCATGCTAGCCCGGACCCTTCCTGAACAGCGAGCCGAGACTGGACGGCGAGACGGGCGCGAGCGCGCTCGCACCCGTTTCATGCGCCGCGCCGGCGCGAAAAGCGGGTGGAATGACACATTCGTCGTGAAAAGAGCGGGCCGAGCGAGATTCACGTTGTCGCGCCGTGAGCCCTCCCCGTAACATTTCCCCCGTCATGACGCGTTCCTTCGCTCGCACGAACTTCACGGCCATTCCCTGCACGCGATTTTCCATCGCGGGCGGGTGGGTCGTGAGCGCGTCGGCATAGCAGCCCGAAAAACGCACTCCGGCCCGCCCTCCCTCACCGGGGGGGCGGGTCTCGCGTTTTCCCTCCGGCCCCTCCTCGAGGAGGTTTCCCATGCCGCCCCGAACGATTTCGCCGTCGCACGCCCGCACAGCCGTCACGCCGCCGCGGGCGGAAGCATGAGCGCCGTCGCGTACCAGGGAGTGCCCGGCGCGTTCAGCGAACTCGCGGCGCGCGCCTTCGCCGCGCCCGGAGAAGCCCTGCTGCCCTGCCCCTCGTTCGCGGCGATGTTCGACGCCGTCGAGCAGGGCGCCGCGCGCTGCGCCGCCGCGCCCATCGAGAACACGCTGGCCGGCTCCGTGCGCGAGTGCCAGGACCTGCTCGCGATGCGCGCCGTCACGATCACCGGCGAGGCGCTCGTGCGCGTCTCGCACGCGCTCATCGGCCCGCCGGGCTCCACGCCCGAAGGCATTCGCCGCGTGCTGTCTCACCCGGTCGCGCTCGCGCAGTGCGAGCGCTGGTTCCTCGCCCACCCGCTCGTCGAGCCCGTCCCGGTGTTCGACACCGCCGGGGCGGTCGAGCGCGTGATGCGCGAAGGCGATCCCGCCCAGGCGGCGCTGGCCGCCGAACGCGCGGCCGGGCGCTACGGCGCCGTCGTGCTGGAACGGGCGCTCGAGGACGAGCCGGCCAACCTGACGCGCTTCCTTCGCGTCGCCCGCGCGGGAGCAGGTCCGGCGCCGGACCACGACGGCGCGCGCAAGACGCTGCTCGTCTTCCGCACCGCCGACCGGCCCGGGGCGCTGCACCGCTGCCTGCGGCCGTTCGCCGAGCGCGGGCTGGACCTGACCCGGATCGAGAGCCGCCCGCTCAAGGACACGCCGTTCGAGTACCTCTTCTATATGGAAGTGGCCGATCCCGGCCCCGGCGGAGCGCTCGAGGAGGCGGTCGAGGAACTCCGGCGGGAGTGCAGCGAACTGCGCCAGCTGGGGGTGTTCGCCCCCGCCGGAGCGCCGGTCTGACGGCCCGCCCGCGCGGCACGGGCGCCCGGCAGGGTTGAACCGCGCGCCGTGCCTAACGTACCTTCCCGCGAACACACGCCCGACACGGCGTTCCGAGTCCCAGCCGACCGGGACTTCTGCGTCACCCTCGAGGAGATCTCCATGCGCTCGCGTCTCTGGTTCGCCCTGCACGTCCTCGCCGCCCTGCTCGCGGCCGGAGCCGCGGTGGCCGAGCCCATCGGTTCGCACTTCCAGCTGTCGCCGTTCGGCGGCTTCACCATGTTCGACCCCAAGCTGCGCTACCCGGGCAGCAACAACGCGCTCACCGACGACCTCTACGTGGGCGGACGGCTGAGCTGGGAGTCGAAGTCGTGGATCGGCATCGAAGCCGCGGCCGGCATGACCCCCACGGTCGAGGACCTGATCGCGGACGGCCGGGACTTCGACTTCATGCACACCTCCGGCAACCTGGTGCTGTCGCCCGCTCGCGGCCGTTGGGGCAACCCCTACGTGTTCGCCGGCGCGGGCTGGACCCAGCTCAAGCCCGCGGTCGGCGAGAGCCGGACCACGAACACGTTCGAGTTCGGCGGCGGCGTGAAGCTGTGGCTGACGGACGCCGTGGGCCTGCGCTTCGAGGCGCGTGACGTCTCGTTCAAGCCGCTCGAGAACCTGTCGGGCCAGAACAACTTCCACAACGTCGTCCTGGGCGCGGGCCTCACGTTCGCGCTCGGCGCCACGCCGCGCGACACCGACGGCGACGGCGTGCCCGATCGCAAGGACAAGTGCCCGGCCACGCCGAAGGGCGCGACGGTCAACGCGACCGGCTGCCCGAGCGACTCGGACGGCGACCTCGTGCTCGACGGACTCGACCAGTGCCCCGGCACGCCCAAGGGCGCGACGGTGGACGCCAAGGGCTGCCCGAGCGACGCGGACGGTGACGGCGTGTTCGATGGCATCGACACGTGCGCCGATACGCCCAAGGGCGCGACGGTGGACGCCAAGGGCTGCCCGAGCGACTCCGACAACGACGGCGTGTTCGACGGCCTCGACCAGTGCGCCAACACCCCCGCCGGCGCGAAGGTGGACGCCAAGGGTTGCCCGACCGACGCCGACGGCGACGGTGTGTTCGACGGCCTCGACCAGTGCGCCGAGACGCCCGCCGGCCTCAAGGTGGACGCGCAGGGCTGCCCGATCGAAGTGATGGAGCGCGAGACCGAGCTGCTCGACACCGGGCTCATCCGCCTCAACGACGTCAACTTCGAGACCGGCAAGGCCGACATCATGCCGGAGTCCTACTCGACGCTCGACGCCGCCGGCGCCGTGATGCTCAAGTGGCCGCAGCTCCGCATCGAGATCGGAGGCCACACCGACTCGCGCGGCGGCCTGGCCCGCAACAACCTGCTGTCGCAGGCGCGCGCCGACTCGGTCCGCTCGTACATCCTGGCCAAGTTCCCCGCGCTCCAGCCGACGCAGTTCACCGTGAAGGGCTACGGCCCGACGCGGCCGGTGGCGCCGAACACCAACGACCTCAACCGTGCGAAGAACCGCCGCGTCGAGTTCGTGGTGCTCAACAAGGAAGTGCTCAAGAAGGAAGTCGAGCGCCGCCGCCTGCTCCGCCAGAGCGAAGGCGCCCCGGCCGACTCCTCGGCCACTCCGCGATAGCGCGCACCGCAACCGAACAGGGCCGGAGTCCTCGCGGACTCCGGCCCTTCGTTCGTCGGGGGAAGCGGTCGGCGCGCCCGGATCGGCGCCGCCGGATGTTCAGCCCTTCTTCGCCGCCTTGGTCGCACAGGTGCTGAGGCCGAACGGCAGGTACGCCGGGCACACGCCCAGCGCCGCGGTCGCCAGCGGCACGATGCCGATCGCGCCCCACCAGGCCTTGTAGTAGATGCCCGCCGCGATCAGCGCCAGTCCCGCCACGATTCGAACCACGCGATCCGCACTGCCCACGTTCTGGTTCATCACACGCCTCCGGTCCGAGAACCCGGGCCACGGAGCGCGGCCCACTGCCCCTTGGAGACGAGGGCGCCCGTGAAGGATTCGCGGGGACCTGCTTGCCAGCCCGGGTCCGTGCGGGCAGTCTGCGCCCATCCAACCCGGGAGGCGCCTTGTCCATCGACGATGAAGACGACCTGATCGGCATGCGCGCGGCCGGCCGGGTGGTCCACGAGACACTCGAAGCCATGCGGGCGGCCGTCGAAGCGGGCGCCAGCACCGCCGACCTGGACGCCGTGGCGCGCCGCGTCATGCGCGAGCGCGGGGCGCGCTCGGCCCCCCGCCTGGTCTACGACTTTCCCGGCGAGACCTGCATCAGCGTGAACGACGAGATCGTGCACGGCATCCCTTCCGCGCGGCGCGTGCTGCGTGACGGCGACCTGGTCAAGCTCGACGTGACGACGGAGCTGAACGGCTACATGGCCGACGCGGCGGTCACCGTGGCCGTGGGCCGCGCCTCGGAGCTCGCCGGCCGGCTGCTGGACGGCACGCGGCGCACGCTCGAGGTGGCGCTGCGCGAGGTGCGCCCCGGCCGCCGCGCGTTCGAGGTGGGCGGCGTGGTGGAGCGCGAGGCCCGCCGGCAGGGGTTCTCGGTGGTGCGCGCGCTGCAGGGACACGGCATCGGGCGCACGATTCACGAGGAGCCCATGATGCCCAACTGGGCGGACCCCGCCGCCCGCGGCCTGCTCACCGACGGACTCGTGATCACGGTGGAGCCCATCCTCGCCGCGGGCTCGGGGGACAGCTTCGAGTCCGAGGACGGCTGGACCATCCTGACCGCGGACGGCTCCCTGTCCGCCCACTTCGAGCACACGCTCGTGGTCACCCGGACCGGGCCGATCCTGCTGACCGCCGCCGCCTAGGCCGTCTCCCAGCGGCGGGCGAGCCGGCGCGCCAGGAACAGGAACGCCAGCGTGAACGCGGCGAGCGCGCCCAGCTGCGGCGCGAGGCTGGCCACCGGCAGCTCGAACCAGAACACCTTGCGGTAGCCGTCGAGCGCCCACGCATTGAATCCGATGAGCGAGAATCGCTGCAGCGACTCGCTCATGAGGAAGCGCGGGAACATGCTGCCGCCGATCGCCGACAGGCTGAGCACGATCAGGTTGGCCATGCCCTGCAGCTGCGCGCGCGTGCGGGCGAGCGTTCCCAGCACCAGCCCGAACGCCGCCACGCAGCCCGCCGTGGACACGGTCATCAACGCGAACCCCGTCAGGTGCGACAGCAGCGGCAGCCGGAACACGAGCATGCCCCACACGAACATCACGGTGATCTGGACGATGCCGAG
>JADLGX010000014.1 GCA_020849095.1 Candidatus Eiseniibacteriota bacterium | reverse complement strand
TGCTGGTCGTCCACCAGGCACGCCTCCTCGGCGGGTGATTTGCTGGTGTCGCAGGTGCTCGCGTCGCCGCCGGATCCGCCGCTGCCGGACGCGCCGCCCGTGCCGCTCGTGCCGCCCGTTCCTGACGAGCCACCCGTTCCAGAAGTACCGCCAGTGCCGCCTGATGCGCCCGCTCCGCCGGTACCCACGCTCGGCTCGAACTCCTCGCTCGAGCATGACAGCGCAGTGATCACGACGATGCCCACCCCCAGGGTGCTCGCCGCCCTGCGGGCGGCTCCGCGCCCTGCCCCTCCCCAGCGTCCGCGCTCGCTGCCGCGCGCGGCGGTCGCGGGCGGGGTGCGACCGGATACGTCGTTGCGGTTCGGCATCGCTACTTCTGCTCGTGCTCTTTGGCGCTGCCGCCGTTGCTGCCATCGGGAGCGGAGTTCGCGCCTACTCCGCCCACCGAGCCGCCCGCGCCCTTGGAACCACCGCTGCCAGCCGTGAGCGTGACCGTGCCGCTCTTGGTCGGGGCAGTCCCGTTCCACACCAGCGCGTAGCTCGGACCCGCAGTGCCGCCGGAGCCCGAGCCGCCGTCGCCGCCGGTACCGCCAGACGCGCCATCCCCGGCCTTGCCGACACCCGTCGTGTTGCCGCCGCCGGAGGCGCCCGCGCCGCCGTTGCCACCACCGCCCCCGTTGCCGCCCTTGCCGCCGTCGCCGCCCTTCTGCGAGGCCAACTCGACGTCCTCGAGCACGCTCGTGCTCGCCCAAACGAACAGCGCCACGCTCGCGCCGCCGCCGCCGCCGCCCGTGGCCTTCTTGCCTCCGCATCCACCCATCCCGCCCGCGCCACCGGACGCACCGATGCACGATGGCAAGCCCGTGGCCGCGCTCGCGCCGCCACCGCCGCCACCTTGACCGGGGAAGCCGTCGCCCGTGCCGTCGAGGCCGTTCGCGGGCGTGAAGCCTGCTGCCGTGAAGCTGCCGGCTGAAGGCGCGGCCGCGCCGGGAGGGGAGGCGTTGCCGTTCGAGCCCTGAGTCCCGCTCGTCCCGTTGCTCGGCGGGAATCCCGAACCCGCGCCCTTGTTGTCCACCCCGGGGGGCGTCACGTTGGCGGCCGGCGTTCCCGGTGTTCCGTTGCCGCCGGCGGCGGCTTTCTCTGCGTTGCCGCCCTTTCCTCCCAGCGACCCGCAGGCGCTCGCCGCGGGCCACGCGCCTCCCACCTGCGTGCCCGGCGCGCTCGCGCACGTCGCTGCCGCGCCCTGTTGCGCGGCGGTGGGCGCCGGGCCCGGGTCGCCGTTCGTGCCGTTCGTGCCGGGCGCGCCGCTCGCGCCCTTGCCCGCCGTGACCTTCACCCGGCGGAGCGTGAGGTTGGTCGTCGTCGTGACCAGGACGCCGATGCTCGAACCGCCGGGACTGGCTGCGTCCGCTGCCGCGATGTCGAAGTCCTCGAGCGACAAGCCCTTCGCGACCGACGCGATCTTCACGGCCGTGCTCGCGCCCGAAAGCTTCGCCTTCTTGGCCGTCGAGTACGTCCACGTCGTGCAGTCGAAGCCGCCGAAGACCCCACTGCCGTCCAGGGGGGAGAGGCTCAGGGGGGCGGTCTCCGTGAAGCCCGTCCCGTCGTCGCATGCGTACAGGCGCTTCTTCGAGCTACCGGCCGCACCCACTGCCTTGCTCAAGGTCTTGTACGGTTTCGATTTCGTACCGTCGCCGGCCGTGTCGTCACCCTTCGGGGACACGAAGACGCCGTAACCGTCGGCGATCACGCAGGCGTCCTCGTTGGGGTTCTTCGTCGGGTCGCAGGTCCCGGAATCTCCCCCGCTGCCGCTGGCTCCTCCCGAGCCACCGCTGCCGCCTGTTCCCGACGTCCCACCGGTTCCCGAAGTGCCACCGGTTCCCGAAGTGCCGCCAGCCCCTGCCGATCCTGCGGCGCCGCCGGTGTTGCTCCCACACGTGCTCGTCCCTTCGCACGAGTCGTCCGTGGCGCAGGCAGATGTGAGGGTCGAACAAGCCGCGATGACAATTGCAAGCGTCGCAGATGATGTGAAGCGCATCCCTATTCTCCTACTCGTCTCGTCCAATCAGAATCTGCCGCGAATGGCCAGGCCGCTGCTGGCACCAAGCACTGGCGTGACCTGAACCGCCCGGCCCGACCTGGGCTTCGCGTCTGGCCACGCCAGCCAGATGACGGCGGTCGCCGCGCCAAAGACGCCCGCACCCACGAACCCGATGGTGGCGATATTCGCGTTCCGGTTGGCTCGGTCACGCTTCTCTTGAAGCGAAGCACAGTCGGCGCCGCTGGTGCTACCAGAACAGCCATTCGCACCCAGCTTTGAGCTCAGCGCCTCCGCATCGTCCGTCGCGGCACGCGAATCCAAACCGAATCCGATCCCGACTCCCAGCGACAGCACCGTCAGCCCGGCGCCGGCGATCAGGAATGTCGTCTTCGTGCTCGAATCATCCGGCTTGTCCCCGCCCGCCGCGCCTTCCGGCGGCCGAGGTTGCTGTCCGCCGTCTGGAACAGGCGCTGCGCCACCCTCACCGCCTCCAGGCGCCGCCAGCTTCTGCAGCCTGAACGCGAGCTGTCGTTCCCCGCCTTTGACCGCCACGACCTGCTCGCGTTTCGCCTCGAATCCCGCCGCCCGCGCCTCGATGGTGTGCTCGCCCGGCTCCAAGAAGACCGCGTCGAGCGGCTGGGGTGTTCCGTCCACCAGCACTCGCGCGTCGGCAGGCTCGACGGTCACTGAGACGGCCGTCACTTCCTTCTTCGCTTCCTCGAACGCGCGCTCCACCGCCGCCTTCCGCTTCGGCGGCTCGCTGGTGGGCATCATGCGAAGCGCCACGCTGAAATGCTGCGCGGCAACGGCGAACCGGTTCAGCTTGAAGGCCGCTTGCGCGAGGTTCGCGGCGGTGTCGTGCGACGCACGCAGCGCGAACGATTCGTCGAAGGCTTGGTAAGCGCTCGCCCAATCCTTCTTCTGCATGGCCGTCACGCCCTTTGCGAAGTGCTGCTCGGCCTTCTGGCGAATGGCATCGCTCGCGCCGGCGCCGGACGCTTTCGGCTGTGGCTGCGGGCGCGCGTGAGCGTTTCCCGTGGTGATCAGGCTCGCCGCGCTGATCGCGCAGACGAACCCTGCTGATAGAAAGCGTCGGAAGCGCATCGTCGTCATGGGTAGAGTGGCTCGTCGGGTACGGGCGGCGGGGGCGCCGCCTTCCCACTGGGCGCCGGGGCAGGTGCAGCGTGTGGCGCAACGGGCTTCGCCTTCGGCTTCGCAGCCGGTGGCTCCGGCGTGGTCGACGGCGAGGGCTGTGCGGTCGCGGTCACCTCGGGTA
>JADLGX010000013.1 GCA_020849095.1 Candidatus Eiseniibacteriota bacterium | reverse complement strand
GGCGCCTGCGAAGTCCGCCTCACGCTCACGCCCGAGGAGCGCGACGACCTTCGCCGCGTCCAGGACCTGCTCAGCCACCGCGAGTGGGCGCGGGATGCCGCGCTCGTCTACGCGAAGGCCATCAAGCTCTACGCGGAGCACCTGCTCGACCAGAAGCTCGGCAAGACGAAGGGCGCCGATGCCTCCGAGTGCGTGGGAAACGGCCGCCATATTCCGATGCCCGTACGCCGCGCCGTCTGGGAACGCGACGGCGGAAGCTGCTCGTTCCTCGGCGACAAGAGCCACCGCTGCGGCGAGACGCGCTGGCTCCAGTTCGATCACCGGGTGCCGCTCGCACGGGGCGGCCGGAGCACGCTGGAGAACGTCCGGCTCCTCTGCCGTGCTCACAACCAGCACGAGGCGGAACGCGTCCTGGGCCGCGAACATGTCCACACGCGGCGCGAACTCGCGCATCGCGACCGCAGCCGCTCGCGCGCGGCGGCGCAGGCGAGCGCCGTGCGTGACGTCGCCCGGTGCAGCACATGAGCCGGGCTCGCCAACCGGTGAGGTGGCCCCGGGGCCACCGCGCCGCGCGCCGGCCCCGCCCTCTGCGAGTCGCACGGGGGCGTCCGCCAATCGCGTGCACGCTGCACTCCCTTGCATCGAACGGGCCGGGGCGCCGGGCGGCGGCGGCCCGGCGGGACACTGCAGCTTTCCCGCGATTGGTGCGGGTTTCAGCAAGCCAGCCCGGCGCGGCGCAACGCTGTCGTGCGTTTGGCAGGGCGGTTGCTCATGTACGTCGGCGAAGCTCACGAGGCAGGTCGGCAGTCCGAAATGCATCAGGGAGAGATGGCAGATGGACCACTACATCCCCAAACGTCGCGTGCCCGTCACGCTCTGGTCGAACGACTTCCGCGGCGTGGAAGGCCAGGTGTTCCTCGATCTCGACCCCTCGGGCAGCCAGCATCAGACCATCCTCGCGAAGCTGAACGAATCGTCGCGGTTCTTGCCGGCGGCGGTTGGGCCTCAGGGGCAGATCCAGCTCTACCAGAAATCCCGGCTGCTCCGAGTCACTGCCGGTACGCAGGTACTACAGAGCGACGTGTTCAACCGCGGCTTCCTGCCGTGGAGGGAAGAGGAGGCAGAGGTATGGCTGGCAGACGGCACTTCGGTGTCTGGACGCGTGTGGATGCCTCTCGAACGCCCGACTCAGCGCATCAGCGATTTCATGAACCAGCAGCGTCTGGAGTTCTTTGTTCTCCTGACCGGCCGGGACGTGCAGCTGGTGAATTCGGAGGCGGTCGTCCGCATGGCGCTTTCGGAGAGCGCAGGGGCACCCCTGGACTCGCGAGATTCCCGGATCGCAATGCCGCAGTGGCCCGTTAACCTGACGTTCGCCATGGGCGTGGAGGGAATGGCATGAGTCAGTCGACAGCGCGCAAGAGCGCGCACCTGTGACCTGACTTTCCGCTTCGGGCTTCGAGGACGCCAAATGAATCAGCGCCGCGCGCACGAGCGCGCCACTCGGGACATGACTTAGGCAGTATCGCCCGCTCAGCGGGCACCAGCGAGTCCTCTGCGACTCGCGAAAGTGAGACCGGCGGCCACGCTCCGGACAAGTTCCGGCGGCCGCCGGTCTCGTTTTGCGCGCGCGCGTGCCCGGCACTAACCTGCGTTCCATGCCCTCCATGCGCATCGCCTTCGTCCAGGGTCGTCCGCTGTTCGGGCGCACCGAAGAGAACCTCGAGCGCGGTCTCGCGCTCGCCGCCACCGTCGATGCCGATCTGGTGGTCATGCCCGAGCTGTGGTCCACCGGCTACGTGTTCAGCTCGCACGAGGAGCTGGCCGCGCTCGCCGAGGATCCGCGCAAGGGCGCCACGGCGCAGGCGCTCACCTGGGCGGCGAAGCGCGAAAAGCGCCACTACATCTGCGGCTTCGCCGAGGCGGCGCGCGGCGGGCGCGTGTACAACAGCGCCATGCTGGTCGGGCCCTCGGGCGTCAAGAGCGTCTATCGCAAGCTGCACCTGTTCGAGCGCGAACAGGAGTGGTTCGAGCCGGGCGACATTCCGCTCGCGGTCGAAAAGGTGGGGCCGGCCCGCGTGGGCATGCTCATCTGCTTCGACTGGCGCTTTCCCGAAACGGCCCGCGCGCTGGCGTTGATGGGCGCCGACGTGATCGCGCACCCGAGCAACCTGGTCTACCCGAACGCGCAGGAGGCCATGCGCGTGCGCGGGCTCGAGAACCGCGTGTACGTGGTGACGGCCAACCGCACGGGCACCGAAACGCGCCCGGGCGGCACGGTGCCGTTCACCGGCCGCAGCCAGATCGTCTCGCCCGCGGGCGAGGTGATCCTGCGCGCGAAGAAGTCCGAGGAAGTGGCGCTCGCCGAGGACTGCGACCTGTCGCGCAGCCGCGACAAGGCGCTCTCCGGCATCACCCACCTGTTCGACAATCGCCGGCCGCAGTTTTATGGAGTGGTCACGGCGAAGACCCGCACTCGCAAGCGCGCGGCGCGCGCCTGAAGCTTTCCACCGGAGGCACCGTGACGACCACCAATACCGGCACCCGCGAATCCGAGCTTTCCGCGTTCATCGACAAGCTGGTGGCCGAGCTGGCGCCGCTCGAACTCGAACACAACTCCGAATACTGGAAGCTCGCCACGACCGGCGAGGAAAAGCACCTGCTCGCGTGCACGAAGCTCGATTCGCAGATGCGGTTGATGTTCGCGCGCAAGGAGCCGTACGAGTTCCTGCGCGGGGTCGCCGCGGGTGGTCCGCTGGCCGACGCGCCCCTGCAGCGCCAGCTGGTGCTGCTGCTCAACTCGTATCGCGCGCGGCAGCTGCCGCCCGAGCTGATAGAGAAGCAGGTGGCGCTCGAGAAGAAGCTCGAGGCCACGTTCACCAACTACCGGGCGCAGCTCGACGGCGAGGCGGTCAGCGACAACCGGATCATCGAAGTCCTCGTGGGCTCGGACGACTCGGCACTGCGCCGGCGCGCCTGGGAGGCGAGCAAGCAGGTGGGCGAGGTGGTCGAAGCCGACCTGCTCGAGCTGGTCCGCCAGCGCAACGAGGGCGCGAAGGCGCTGGGTTTCTCCAACTTCTACTCGATGAGCATGGAGCTGGACGAACTCGACGAGGCCGAGCTGTTCGCCCTGCTCGACGAGCTCGAAGCGGGCACGCAGCCGCTGTGGGACGCGTACAAGAGCGACCTCGACGCGCGAATGGCCCGGCGCTTCGGCGTCGCCGTCGCCGACCTGCAGCCGTGGCACTACGCCGATCCGTTCTTCCAGC
>JADLGX010000012.1 GCA_020849095.1 Candidatus Eiseniibacteriota bacterium | reverse complement strand
GCGCGCATCTCGTCCGGGCACGGGATGCTCGTCTTGGTGGCGTAGTCGTAGAAGACCTGCACCGAGCGCGCCGCCACCACGAGCCGCTGCGATTTCTGCTCGCGGATCTCGTAGTCGAACCCGAACGACTTGCCCCCGATGAACGAGCAGCGGATGCACAGCTCGAGGGTCTCGTGCATGAGCGCTTCGGAGCGGAAGTCCACCTCGACGCGGGCCAGGATGAACGGCACGACGCGGTAGTTCTCGTCGTCGCGGAACGCGCGCCAGTATTCCTGCCGCGCCACTTCCAGGTAGGTGACGTACACCGCGTTGTTGATGTGGCCCATCGCATCCGTGTCGCGGAATCGCGGGCGCAGCGGCGCCACCACCGTCCACTTCGGTTCGCTCACGCCGTCTCCTAGAAGCCGTTCATCGGGTACAGGAACGCCGGGCGGGCGCGGAACCAGGTTTCGATCAGCTCGGCCGCGCCGCGCGCGTCCTCGACCAGTCCCGATTCGACCGCGAGCGCCGGCGACAAAGTGCCCGCGACGATCGAAGCAAGCGCCCCGATGGGCGCCGTCAGCTTGGGCAGCGACTTGCCGCCGCCGGATCGCGCGGACTCCGGCTTGACCGTGAGCCGGCCCTCGCGCGCCACCACGCGCCACGCCCGCGTGTTCTGCGGCAGCACGTCGTCGCGCACGTCCACGGACAGTTCGCCGCGCGCGCCGGGTGACACGGGCAGCGCCTCGAGCGCGCCCTTCACGTCGAGGATGCGCAGCATGGCGCCGTAGCCCAGGTGGCCGGTGGAGCGGTGCGCCCCCATCTTGAGCTCGCCGCGCAGGTTCTGCGCGTCGGTCAGCACCGTGGGCCACAGTTCGTCGCCGGGCACGGCCACCACCACCTCGACCGCCTGGTCGCGCAACGAGTGCAGATAGCCCCACAGCCCGCGATGCGCGGCGGGCGTGCACGCCACGAACTCGTTGACCGTGAGCACCAGCTTCCACGGACCGTCGCCGTGGTCCACCTGGTACTGCAGGTAGCCCTCGATCTGTCCGCGCCGCCGTCCCTCGTACACCACCCAGTCGCCCTCGTAGCCCCACAGCCGCTTTTCCCACCACTCGGGACGGCGCGCGAGCGCGAAGTGACCCGAACGCTGCGTGTGCTGCTCGTAGATCTCCTGGATCACCGGGCGGTCGGGAATGTTCGCCTTGCGCACGCGCCGCGCCTCATCCGAAGCCGGAAGCACGCCCGGCGGCACCGAGAGCATCGAGGTGCGTTCAATGAGCGACCAGCCGAACTTCTGGTAGAAGTCCGAGCGGAACGCGTAAAGGATGCTCATGGCGTCGCCGCGCTGGCGCATTTCGCGCAGCGACGCGCGCACGAGCGCTTCGCCCACGCCGCGCCGGCGGCTTTCGGGCGACACGGCCACGGTGCCGATGCCCGTGAGGGGCAGTCTGTGCCCGCGCACCCACGCCTGCAGCGGCAGCATGACGAGCGAGGCGACGATCTCGCCGTCGAGCTCGCCTACGCGCACGTCGCGGATCGAGAAGCGCGGATGCTCGGTGTAGAAGTCGCGGCGGGCCTCGATGCTGGAGACGCGGTACGTGCGCAGCGCCATGTCGGCTAGCGTGTCCACGTCGGTGCGGCGGGCCGGGCGGTAGCGCAGCGCCGGCGGCCGGATGGCGCGTCGAGTCATCGTTTCAGCTCCTGTGCCAGAAAGAACGTCGCTCCGCCGAGCCGGGTGCGCGTGATGCCCGGGCCGCGCAGGGCGAGGCCGTTGTTCGTGGCCAGCATGACCTCGCCGGGCTGGAACTCGGGCGTGAACTGGGCCGTGATCTCGAAGCGCCACGTGTCCACCGGCAGCGGGCCGGCTTCGCCCATCATGGGAGGGGAGTCGAACTCGCCGCCCTGCACGGTGACCTGGACCATGGCCACGCTGACCAGTTCGCCGATCTTCTTGACCGCGATCTGGATGCGCGTGCCGTCGGGAAACGCCACCTTGCCGCGCACGCGCAGCAGGCCGTTGTCGTGGCGGATCGCCTCGAAGTCGGTGAGGAGGGGCTTGCCCTGCGCGAGACCGCTGGTGTCCGCGAGCGTCTCGAACGTGAGGTCCTGCGGCTTGTCCTCCTTGCGGCCGCAGCCCGAAAGCACGAGCAGCAGGGGCAGCACGAGGCACGCGGCGGACATGACGAGGCGGCACAGCGATCTGGCACGACGCATGGTCGCAACTTAACGGACGATGCGGCGTGAGCGCTAGCGTTTGATGGCGGCGATGGTGGCGATGGCGGCGCGCGCTCGTTCGGCCTGGCCCAGGTGACGCTCGGCGTGCACCACCTCGATCGCCAGCGCCTCGGCCAGGTTCATGCGCAGGAGCCCGAGCATGGGCGACGACAGCATGCCGCGCACGTCGAGCCGTTCGGCTTCGCGCAGGCGATCGGCGGTCCGGCGGGCGTGCGCGACGAACTCCTCGACGGCGCGCTCGCGCGCGGCCAGCGGCTGCCACGCCCGGGGCGCCGGCATGGGAGTGCGGTTCGACTCCATGAGCGCCTTGCGCAGCAGCGTGCCGAACAGCGTGCCGCGAAACTCGCGCGGCGCCCCGGTTCGCGCGCGCGCGGATGCCAGCGCTCGCGCGATGGCCGGGTCATAGCTCTCGGCGACGCGGCAGAGGTGTTCGAACACCTGGGCGATGCTCCAGCCGCCCTGCGGCGGGGTGGCGGCGAGCTGGGCGGGGGTGAGTCCGCCGGTGACGGCCCGGATGCGCGGCTCGAGGGCTTCGGCCCGGAGCCGGTACTGCGCGACGAAATCGGCGGACATGTGGGGTGGCGGGCTCCGGAACGGGGGGAACGGGACGATGGAGCGGACAATGTTGCCGATGGCCCGCCAAACTCCAAGCGCTAAACCCCCGATTGAGCGCGGGGCCGGTGTTTGTTAGCTTTCCGGTCCGCATGCGCCCCTCGGGTCCGGTCTTCACCGAGCCCGCGCGGCTGCGCCGCGGATCCCGCATGGCGGGGCGCCCCGACCGGGCACCTCAATCCGAAGTGTCGAAAGGAGCATCCTGGTGCTGAAGCGATATCGTTCCCCGTGGTCTGCGCTGGCCGTGATGACCGCGGTCTTCACTGCAATCGTGGCGCTGACCCTGCTCCAGGCTTCCGCCGTACTCGCGGCCGACGCGCCCGCGACAGCCACGCCGGCCGCGACGCCGGCGGCCAAGCCCGCCAAGCCCGCCAAGCCGGCCAAGGTTCGCGCTCCCGAGAAGTCCCGGGCCGAACAGATCGCCGAGGACGGGCTGTGGGCCAAGAATACGAACTGGCTTTCCGTTCGCGCGGGGTACGCCAAGTCCAAGGCGACCGGCGCCGGAGACGGCCTCGTGGGTTACGGGCTCGCCTACCAGCACATGATCAACAAGCGCTGGGCGTTCGGCGGCTCGGTCAATCACGACCTGCTCGGCCACTTCGGCCGCAGCTACGAGGCGTCGGTGCCGTTCACGCTCGAGTTCACCCGCCACTACAAGTGGAAGACCGCGGTGCGTCCCTACGTGGGGTTCGGCGGCGGCTACTACTTCCACAAGTACTACCGCACCGCGTCGGACAACACGGGCGCGCCGGGCGCGGGCTACTTCATCAGCCTGGGCACCAACCTGCCGCTCGACGACCGCCACCTGCTCGGGCTCGACACGCGCGTGAGCTTCGTGGACGGCCGGGACGGCGTGATCAACCCGGTGTTCGGACCCGAGGAGAGCAGCTCGACGCTCTGGACCGTCAAGCTCAACTGGTCGCTCGCCTACTGACCGGCATGTTCCTCGACGCCCGCGGCACCGGGATCACTCCGCCGAGTGAGCCGGAGCCGCGGGCGATTCGTTTGCCGCGGGAGTGTTCGCCATGAAACCGCTCGACCAGGCGTTCGATCGCGAGTGGATCTGGACCCGGCCGCGGATCGCCCGCCGGCACTGGGAACTGCGCGCCGGCGACGACGTGCTGGCCACGCTCGAGGCCCGCGCGTGGGTGCGTTCGCGCATGGCGGGCGAAACGGCGGCGGGCGCGCGGTCGCTCGCCCACCACGGCTGGTTTCGCGGCCGGGTGCTGCTCACGGACGCCGCGGGAGCGACGATCGCCACGTTTCAGCCGGCGTGGTTCGGGCACGGCCAGGTGAACTTCGTGGACGGACCGTCGCTGCGCTGGACGCGCGCCGACTTCTGGGGCCGGCGCTGGGAGTTTCGCGACGGCGACGGGCTGGTGCAGCTGTCGTTCCTGCGCCGGCCGTCGTGGTTCCGCTCCACCACCGCGGTCCAGGTGTCGGACGCCGGACGAAAGCGTCCCGAACTCGCCGAACTCGTGCTGCTCGGCTTCTACCTGCTGCAATTGATGCAGCGCCAGACGCAGGCCGCGCACTGAGGTTTGGCGCCCGCGCGGGTTTCGCGCGCGGGCGCGGGCTGCTCCCGGCATGGCGCGTGCTGCCCCGCCCTTTGGCCGCACGGCGCGGCCGCAGGCTTGCCCCCGGCAAGGAGCGGCAGATGCACAAGCAGTTCGGGTGGTGGTGGGTGGTCGCAGTCGTGGTCTGCGGGGCCTGGTCCGCGCCGGTGCGCGCCTGCCAGGTGTGCACGAGCGAGATGTGGTGCACCGACGCGCAGCGCGGCGGCGGGCTGTGCCTGGGCACCGGGGACTGGTGCGCCATGGCGGGCAAGTGCACGGGCGGCGCGGGCGGCCGCCTCAACGAGTACGCCATGGTCCAGCTCACGCTGCTCGAGGACGTGCCCGGCGCCGCGGCGCCGCTCGCGCGCGTGCAGCGCGGCGTGGGGGCGCTGTCGGTTGGCCGGCACGCCCAGGGCGCGCTGCGCGGCTCCGGCGTGTCGCGCGTTCCCGACGCGCCGGTGCTGTTCAGCGGCGTGGGCGTGTTCGAGGGCGGTCCGGCCGCGATCCGCTCGGCCCGGGGCGACGGCTTCGTGCTGAGCCGCTCACGCGAAGGGCGCGGGACGCGCATCCGCGTGCGCGAGCTGCAGGGCGACCGCCCGGGACGCACGCTGGCCGAGGAGCGCCTCGACGACCGCGACGCCCTGGTCGTGCGCGTGACGCTCGACGGCCGGCCGCGCGTGCTGGTGCTGCAGGCCGCCACGCTCGCGCCCGCCGAGGCCCGCTCGCGCGAAGAGGAATGCCGCCGCGTGATCGGCGAGACGCCGTCGGCGCGCCTGCCGGGTGAGCCGCCGCCGTTCGAGCTGCGCGCGATGCCCGAATAGGCCGCGAGCTCATCGGCCGCGCGGGACTTGCGGCGTCAGCGGCTTCAGCGGCGGCGAGGCGAGCGCTTCGCCGCCGCCGCGGCCGCCGTGTCGCGCTCGCGGCTCTTGCGCAGGGCGCGTAGCAGCTCGAGCACCACGAACAGCACCGCGGCCAGCACGCCCACCAGCAGCGCGCTCCACTCGCGCGGCAGCCACGTGAGCAGCACGGCGATGCCGCCGAAGAAGGCGCAGAGCCCCCACATGGCGAACAGCGCGCCGCGCTTGGACAGCCCGGCCTGCAACAGCTGGTGATGCACGTGCCCGGTGTCGCCGCGGAACACGTGCTGGCGCTTGAGCAGCCGGCGCAGGAAGGCAATGGCGCTGTCGGCGAGCGGCACGCCCAGCGCCACGAGCGGCAGCAGCAGCGTGAGCGCGGCGGTGCCTTTGCGGTTCTCGAGCAGGCTGAGCGCCGACAGCGTGAGCCCCAGGAACTGGCTGCCCGTGTCGCCCATGAACACGCGCGCGGGCGGGTAGTTCCAGCGCAGGAAGCCGGCGCACGCGCCAATCAAGAGCGCGGCGAAGAACATCACGTAGAAGTCCGAATGCATGCGGGCCACGGCCCACAGCGCCGCGCTCGCGATGATCACCACGCCCGAGGCGAGCCCGTCGAGCCCGTCGATCAGGTTGATCGCGTTGGTCACCGTGAGCACCCACAGCAGCGTGACCGGCACGTTCATCCAGCCCAGCTCGACCGCCGGGCCGAACGGGTTGGTCAGCAGGGGCACGCCGTAGCCGAACAGCCCCAGCGTGAGTCCGGCGCAGGCCTGCACGGCCAGCTTGACCCACGGGCTCACGCTCCAGCGGTCGTCCGCCATGCCGAGCATCAGGATGGGCACGCTGGCGCACGTGAGCCCGAGCAGCGGGCGCGGGTCCAGCGCCGCCGCGGGGCCGGGCAGCAGCCGCGCCAGCCACGCCACTCCCAGCACGCCGGCCGCGATGGCCAGCCCGCCGAACCGCGGCATGGGCGTGTCGTGCACGCGCCGCGCGTCGGGCAGGTCCATGGCGCCCACGCGCACGGCCAGCGCGCGCGCGGCGGGCGTCAGCAGCAGCGCCACCAGCGCGGCCCCGAGCGCGAGCAGGAGCGAGTAGGGCACGATCACCGCCGCCACGCGTTCGCGGCCAGCATGAGCCGGGCGCGCAGCAGAATGAAAGTGGCGGCGAGCGCGTCCACCAGCGGGTTCACGCGGTGGTGCTTGCGGAAGTAGTGGATCATCCCGCGATGGCGCTCGAGGATCACCTTGTCCGAGACGCGGCCCTTGCTGGCGCCGATGTGGTGCGTCACCTGGGCCGCCGCCACGAAATCCACCGAGAAGCCGGCCTTCTTCATGGTGTGGCACCAGTCCACGTCCTCGTTGAACATGAAGTAGGTCTCGTCCATGCCGCCCGCCTTCGCCACCGCTTCGCGCCGCACGCACATGCAGGCGCCCGACACCCAGTCCACGCTGCGGTCCGAGACGTGGTCCCAATCCGACAACAGGTAGCGGCGGGTCCACGGATTGCCCGGCCACAGCCGGGTGAGCAGCGAATAGCGGTTGAACAGGAAGGTCAGGTGGTCGGGAAACGAACGCGCGGAGTACTCGACGCTGCCGTCGGTGTTGAGGATGCGCGGGCCGGCGATGGCGCATCCCGGGTGCGCGCGCAGGTGAGCCACGAGCGCCTCCGGCGCTCCGGGCGCGACGACGCAGTCGGGGTTCAGCACCAGCACGAACTCGCCCGAGGACTCGCGGATGCCGCGATTGACCGCCTTGGCGTAACCCAGGTTGCCGCCGGTCTCCACCACGCGGGCCTCCGGCGCCTCGCGGCGGACCAGGTCCGCCGTGCCGTCGCCCGACGCGTTGTCCACCACGAACACGTCCATCGCGAGCGCGCCACGGGCGCGCTCCAGCGAGCGGAGGCAGTCGAGAATGTGCTGGCGCGAGTGGTAGGTGACGACGACGACCGAGAGATCCATGCGCTCCGATCGGGGAGGAACGGGAGAGTGGGCGGGGAGTCGGGCGTCGAGTCTAGAGGAGATTGCGCAACTCGGCATCACGCGCGCGGGGTGGCCGGCGCGCGGAAACGAAAACGCCAGGCACAACGGGAAGGTCGCCCGCGGTGTCCTGGCGTTTCGCACATCAAGAGCACTTGAGCAGCCGGGTCGAACCTCTCCCCACGATCTCTCCGGGCTCGAGTCCGGCACGCATCACGCGCTCTCGGGGGTGATTGTCGCGGAAGCCGGGACGCAGGCGCAACGAATGAGTGCGAAACAAGCCGTATTTTCACGATTCATTGTCCGGGTGGGCGGCCTTTTTGGGGCATTTGGCGCGTGACGGGGGGACCGGTCGGGGCGCTGGGCCATTCCGGCGGGCGGCCCAGGGCGGTCTCGAACCAGGCCCGCAGCTGTTCGGTATGGCTACCCAGCCAGAACCACTGCCCGCAGTCCGGACAGGAAAACAGTGGCCCGCCCCGGCGGGCGACGCGCCCCGGCACCTCGCCGTGCGCCTCGAACGCCGACCGCGAGCGCAGCGCCGCGTTGCAGTGCGAGCAGCGCCCGAGCGGCGGACCCGACGGCTCACCGTACGCGGTCACCGTCCGCACGCCGTGGGCGGTGTCCCCGGCCACGCGCAGCACGGGCACGGCCGCCCACTTTTTCGGGTGGCGGGTGCTGCGCGTGAGCACGGTGCGGCCGTCGCGCGATGCGCTCTCGAGCAGTTCCTCGAGCCGCGCCCCGCGGTGAACCTGGACGTCGAAGCCCAGCTGGCGAAGCCGCCGCGCGAGCTGCGCCAGCGAGGCGTCGGTGACGTACGTGACCACGGTCATGCGCGCAACCTAGCCGCGCGCCGGATTGTGGACAAGCGTGGAAAGTGCCCCGCGGGGCCGGGCCAAGCGACGACACCGCAGCACGTTGGCAAGGATCCATTGACGGACCGCCCGGTGCCCTGCCACCTTCCGGACCGTATGCCAAAGAATGACCCGGCAATTCCCGGCGCACGCGACGCACGCGCCGAGTTCACCACACTGACGCTCGATCGCCGCCGCTTCCTGGTGATGCTGGGCGGCGCCGCCGTCGCGACCACGCTGCCCGCGCCACTGGTATGGGCCGGCAGGGCGGTCGAGCGCGTGAACCTGCAACCGTGGACGCTGCCCGAGTCGCTGCCCGCCGGCGCGCACGAGAGCATCGCCGCCCTGGTGGGCGCCGCGATCCTCGCGCCCAGCCATTGGAACTCGCAACCGTGGCGATTCGAGATGGACGGTGGCGCGCTGCGGCTGGCGCTCGACCCCGCGCGCACGCTGCCGGGGTGTGACCCCGACCAGCGCTTCGCCCACATGTCGCTCGGCGCCGCGCTCGAGAACCTGCTGGTGGCCGCGCGGGCCTGGGGGCAGCAGCCGACCGTGCAATACCTGCCCTGGGGGCTCAGCTCCCGCCCGGGCGCCCCTCTGGTGGCGGCCAGCCTCACGCTGCAGCCCACCGACACCCGGCGCGACAGCGCCCTGTTCGCCGCGCTGACCACCCGGCGCAGCAACGCGCGCACCTACGAGGGGCGCGGCCTCACCGCGGCCCAGCGCGCGGCGCTGCATTCGCAGGTGCCCGACGAGCTGCGGCTGCACTGGCTCGACGACAAGCGTGACATCCGCCGCGCCGCCCGCACGGTGGGCGACGCCGCGGTGGCCGTGGCGCGCGATTCGCGCGCGCGCGCCGACCACGACGTGTGGTTGCGCGACGGCGACGGCGACGCCCGCCGCCGCGGCGACGGCGTGACCGCCGAACGCCTGGGACTCGACGGCCCGCTCGGCTGGTTCGCCCAGCGCAGCCTGCACAAGGGCGGCCGCTTGCGCCGCTGGAGCCTGGGGCTGCTCGGGCACGAGACCGAGGAGCTGGTCCAGGCCTCGGGCGCGCTCGCGCTGCTCACGTCGCCGCGCCGCGCCGATGCCACGGGCATCCTGGCCGGCCAGGCCTACGAGCGGCTGGCGCTCAAGGCCACTTCACTGGGACTGGCGCAGCAGCCGCTGTCGGCGGCGACCCAGTCCGAGCCGGGCCGCGCCGCGATCGCCCGCGCCTTCGGGGTGACGGGCGAGGAGCCGCTGCTGCTGGTGCGCATCGGGCACGCCAAGCCGGTGCCGGCGACGCCGCGCCGCGCGGTGGCGCTGGTCACGAGCTGGCACCGCGCCTGACGCGCGATCAGCCGTTGCCGCTGACGGTCATCTCCGAGATCAGCAGGGTCGGGCACGCCGTGCTCGTGCGGAACTCGAGGTCGCTGCCCACCGCCACGACGTGGCGCAGCATCTCGAGCGAGTTGCCCGCCACCGTGATGCCGTCCACCGGGTATGCCTTTTCGCCCTTCTCGATCCAGAAGCCTTGCGCCTGGTACGAGTAGTCGCCCGTCACCGGGTTGAACCCGAACGAGCCCTGGTCGTCGAAGTAGAAGGCCTTGTCGAGCGAACGGATGATCGCCTCCGGCGATTGGGCGCCGGCCGGCACGTACAGGTTGTGGTAGCCGATGCCCGGCGTGCTCGCGAACCCGCGAATGCCGTTGCCGGTGGAGGGCACGCCCACGCGGCGGCCGGTGTAGTGGTCGTAGGCGAACATCGCGCACGTGCCGCGGTCCACGAGCAGGTTGCGGCGCGTGACCGCGCCCTCGCCGTCGTAGGGCGACGTGCCCAGCCCGCGCACGAGCGCGCCGTCGTCCACCAGCGAGAACAGCGGCGAGGCGATGGGCTTGCCCAGCTGCTCGGTGAGCCACGAGCTCTTCTTGAGTTGGGACTCGCCGGTGAAGGCCTCGTACATCTCGCCGATCCACGACGCGGCGATGTCCGGGCTCATCACCACGGGCACGCGCGCCGAGGGCACGCTGCGCGCGCCGATGCGCGACACCGCGCGGCGCGCGGCCTCGCGCGCGATGGGCTCCATGCCCGCCAGGTCGGCCAGGTGGCGCTTGGTCATGCCGGACACGCCGGTCTGCTGGCGGCCGTCGCGGTCGTCGGCCAGCGCCACGACCCACGCGCTCACGCTGGTGCCTTCCCACGCGCGGGCCACGCCGTGCGAGTTGGCGATGGCGAACGCGCCGCCGCTGCTGCTGACCAGCGCTCCGTCGGTGCGGCGGATGCGCGCATCCATCCCGAGCGCGATGCGCTCCAGCTCGAGCGCCATGTCGATCTTGCGCTCGGCCGGCAGCTCCAGCGCCGCCTCGTCGAAGATCTCGAGGTCCCCGTGCGCGGCCGTGCCCGCCTCGGCGGGAGTGGGCGAGCCGTTCGCCTCGTCGGGCGTGGAGAAGCGCGCCAGCGCCACGGCGCGCCGGGCCAGGTCGGCGAGTCCCGCGGGCGACAGGTCGGTGCCGGAGCAGAAGCCCACGGCGCCGTCCACGATCACGCGCAGTCCCAGTCCCAGCGTGCCGCTCTGCTTGAGGGTCTCGATGCTCCCGCCGTGCACGTGCACGGTGAACGCGCGCGAGCTTTCGAGGCAGGCGTCGGCCACGTGCGCGCCGGCGCCGCGCGCCAGTTCGATGACGCGGCCCGCGTGATCCAGCAGTGCCTGGGGAGAAGCGTGGCGCGTGCTCATATGGCGGTTCCTCCCACGGTGATGCCGGTGAACCGCACGGTGGGCTGGCCCACGCCGACGGGCTTCCACTGCCCGTCCTTGCCGCACGAGCCCGTGGTGCCGTCGATCTGCAGGTCGTCGCCCACGCCGTCGATCTTGAGCATGGCGTCGTTGCCGTTGCCCGTGAGCGTGGCGTTGCGCACCGGATGCGTGAGCTTGCCCTTCTCGATCTGCCACGCCTCGGTGACCTGGAACGAGAAGTTGCCGTCGGCCGGGTTGACCGAGCCGCCGCCGAGCTTCTTGCAGAACAGCCCGCGCTCGACCGACGAGATCAGCTCCTCGGGCGCGGCCTTGCCGGGCTCGATGTACGTGTTGGTCATGCGGCAGAGCGGGTAGTCGCGGTACGAGGCGCGCCGGCCGTTGCCCGTGCTGGCGTTGCCCGTGAGCTTGCCGTTGAGCCGGTCCCACAGGTAGCCCACCAGCACGCCGTCCTGCACCAGCACCGTGCGCTGCGCCGGCGTGCCCTCGTCGTCCACGCGAAAGCTGCCGCGTGAGAACGGGATCAGCCCGGAGTCCACAATGGTCACGCCGTCGGCCGCCACCTTCTGTCCCATCTGCACCGCGCGGATGGACGACTGCTTGCGGATCGTGTCGCCCTCCATGCTGTGCCCGAAGCACTCGTGCACCATGACGCCGCCCCAGCCGTTGCACACCACCACCGGATACGAGCCCGCTTCGGGCTCGCGCGCGCTCAACAGCAGCACGGCACCGGCCGCGGCCTCTTCGCCCACCATTTCGGGGGAGCGCGTGAGGTCGTAGTAGCCCGACTCCACGCAGCCGCCGGCGGCCGCGAAGCCCTCCTGGCGCTGCGTTCCGTCGAGCGCCAGCGCGCTCACCACCAGGCGCGACAGGAACGCGCGGTCCTCGGCCCACACGCCGTCGCTGTTGGCGACCAGGAACGACTTGGCCGACGTGGCCATGGACACGCTCACCTCGCGCACCCGTCCGTCCGTGCCGCGCGCGGCCGCGTCGGCCCTGCGCAGCATGTCCACGCGCCGCGCCTCGTCGAGCACCAGCGGCGCAGGGGAGGACAGCGTGAACGGCGCGGGCGCATCCACCACGCGAAACGCGCG
>JADLGX010000011.1 GCA_020849095.1 Candidatus Eiseniibacteriota bacterium | reverse complement strand
GCGGATGTTGTCGGGCGTGATGCGCGCCTGGCCGGAAAGCTGGCGCACGATGCCGTGGAATCGTTCGGTGAGCGCTTCGAACATGGTGTCCCCGTCTGGCGAAAAGTGGCGGGGAATCTACCACAGGAGAGCGGGTGCAGGCGTCGGGAGGCGAGGCACGTCAGCGCGCCCTCAGGTACCCCTCGGCGATCAGCCGGTCCACGTGTTTGCCCACGGCCGAGGGAAGAGTCCCGCCGCTCACAAGCACTCCCAGCTCCATGTTGGCGTCCAATGCCGCCTCGGTCAGGTTCGCGCTCGAGACGAACAACGTGGTGTCGTCCGCCAGCGCGAACTTGGCGTGCAGCAGGCCTCGATTGGAGCGCGCATCCGTGGCACGCATCTCGAGCGGCCACTCGAACACCACGATGCGGTCGGCCAGACCGGCACCAAGCGCCGCGGCGGCGTCGTGCCGAACGCGTCCCTCGCTGCCGGCTAGCGTCTCGCCGAAGAAGCGCACCTCGATGCCGCGAGCGAGAGCATCGCGAAGCGCTGCCGCGATGGACGGCACGCGATAGGCCGCAAAGGTCACGACTGACAACCGCCGCTGCGCCGAGCGCACCACCTGCAATAGCGCCTCATCCGAGCGCCGGAAGTTCGAGCCGGCGGGCAGCGGTCCACTCCAGACGAGTTCCAGCCGCTCGTGGGCATCGCGCCAACGTGATGCAGCCGCGGCGGTGCGCAGCGACTCTGCCAACAAACGGTGATCGCTCGACGCCGTCGCCAACCACGATTCGAGGAGGCGGCTGACCGAGTGCCTCACCGCGGGGTCGGCGAACTGCGCCGCCACGCGTGAAGGCAGATCACCGTCGGGCGTCGGCGTGCGCTCGACCTCGCGCGCCAGCATCTCGACAGTCTCGGGCGTCACCTGGTTCGCGAACGCCGCGACGGCGTCTCGAAGCGACGCGTTCACTGCCCGCCGCCAAAGTAGGAACCGGACTCGCGGCCAAAGATGGGAGCGATCACGGCGCGGTCCAGATAGCGATTGGCCCGCTCGCAACTCGTCTCCGGAATCAGCAGGCACGCGTGGCAGGCAGCGCCGTGCAAATCATGCCCGCTCGCGGCGTCGTACTCGGCGCAGAGCGGATCCGAGGAGCACAGCTGCGCTTCTTCCAACGCGGCGCCGATGAGTCGCCCCAGTTGGTCCGGCTCGCCCAACCGCACGAGCCCGCCCAGCGTGCCTTCGCTGTCGGGCGCCGCGGTGTAAAGCAGCAGGCCTGCCATGGCGGGGCCATGCTCATCGGCGTCACGCGAGTAGATGCGTTCGCGCACACTGGCAAGCGCGTAGCCACACTCGACCGCCAACTGGCGCATGAGCGCGTGTGACAGCGTGTGCAGTAGCACGAACCGCATGCCGGGGAAACCCGCTTCGAGCGGCGTCTGCTGGTGGCGCTCTCGATTGGCACGATGTGCGGCCAACAGAGCGCCACCGCGCTGACGAGCGGCGTCGGTGGCGAGCCACGACTGAATCGCCTGCTCGCTCAGCTGAATAAACAATCCTTCACCGCGCACTTCGCTGGCGAGAGCCCACTGAGGCGGGCGCTTGGTGAGCGGCGCCAGTGGTCGCGCCTGTGTGTCGCCCGGCTCGCCGAACTCACCCGGCGGCGAAACGCGCGTGAACCCGATGAGCGCGCGCACCTCGCGCAGCCGCTCCGCCAGAACGACGCGCTCGATCACCCCGTGGTAACTCTGCGGCGTTTCGACTCGCCGAAGCTGGAAGTCCGCCGAGAGCTGGCGAGGGTTGGTGCTCGTGAAGGCTTCCCATTCCGGCAGTCGCAGCGAAGCGGGCGCGACGGTCCCCGAGCCCGACTCGATTTCGACTCGTCGTGCCTGGATGGACGACCAGATCTGTTCATCGGTGAAGGGGGTGAGCTCGCGCAGCAGCAGCAGCCCGCGCATGGTCTCGACGCCTTCGAGCGACTTGAGCGTGGCGAGCTCGGCCCACCGCGCCTCGACGAGTGCATCGAGCGGATCGCGGTCCGCGGGAATGTCGAGCGCCGAGAGCACCACCGGGACCCACAGGTTGGACGCGCCCAACAGAATTGCGCGCGGCTTGCTCGCGCACGGGCCTGCATCATAGTCGCGCAACTGCGGACGCCGGCACGAACAGGCCCCGAGCGCATCGGCCGCATCGTCACCGAATGCCTCGGCCATCGTTCGACTCGCTGGGCACGAAAGGCACTTCACCTGCAGACCGCTGGCCTCGCCCGACGGGTTGGTGACGCGCAGCTCGAGCGGCCCTCGGCAACCCGGCACACCTCGATGCACGAAGTGCTGCCAAGGAAAGTCGTCCAGATGGCCGTGCTCGCACGCCGCCATGAAGCGCACCGGCAGCACTTCGGAGTGCGTGCCCTTGTGGCAGTTCTCGTGCTCGTAGCGCGTGCGGTCGGGGCGGTTCTCGTCGGGCTTGAGGCGGAACAATCCCGAGCCGATCGCCGCCAGCTTTCGACAACGCGTGCAGCACAGCCAGCGCGGAAACGGCGCCACGGGCACGCCGACGCGCGACTCGGGGCTGCCCGCGCGCGGGCGCGACATGGCCACCTCGGGAGTCGGCGGCAAGCGCAGGTCGCGCACCTGCGCGCCCAGTTGCTCGCGCACCGCCGCCAGCAGGCGCGGCTCGGGCAACGATCGCGTTCGCGACTCGTCCCAATCGTCGAGTCCCATGACCATCACCGAGAGCCGCGGTAGATCGATGATCGCACCGACGCCCGACGAATAGAGCAGCTGGCTCGGACGGACCTCGCCGAGCCGCGGGTGCTGTCCGCCCACGGGGGGCGCGTTGCCGGCCGTCATGAGTTCTCCTGCTCGGGCATGGCGTCCATGCCGTAGTCGTCCAGCACCAGATTGACGCTCGGCTCCACGTCGCGCAGAGAGCCCAGGCAAGTGAACAGATCGCGTTCGCCGAGTTCCGCCGGCCGAAGGAGCCCGGCGGTCGAACCATCGGTGCGCGTCTCGTAGCCGAGCTGGCTGCCCAGCGCCAGGCGCCTCACGCGATTGCTCCACTCGTCGCAGCGCGTGTCGAGCATTCGGCGCACATCCTCGACGCGCTCGCGCTGGCCCGTCACCGCTTCGACGCGCCGCAGGATCACTTCGCGCGCCTCCTGCACCAGCGGATGCTCGCGCGTGAACTGCTGGGCCTTCTCGTTGCCGTTCAGCTGTGATTCGCGCAGCCGCACTAGTGCGACCAACACGCCCGACAATCCGCGGTCCAGCGCGCGCGGCGCGAACGGCGTAACCGACAGCGCTTCGACGTGGCGATAGAACGTGGAGTGAAAGTGGCGGAAGCGCTCGTAGTGCGACAGGTCGCGCGGCCGCGCCCAGTTGAGCGCCACGAGCACGAGCCCCGGGAAGCGGCGCCCCACGCGGCTCGTGGCCTGGATGTATTCCGAAGTGGTCTTGGGCTGGCCCGCGACGACCATGAGTCCCAGCCGCGGCACGTCCACGCCCACGCTCACCATGCTGGTCGCGAGCAGCACGTCGACCGGTGCGGGCCCGCGATACTCGTTCTGCGCGCCGCGCTTGCGGCGTTCCTCTGCAGCGGCCTTGGAAAACTGAAGTTCGAGCTCGTCCAGCACCGTGGGAATCTGCGACGCCGCCATGCGCGACGTGAGCTCGCGCACCAACGGCCGCAGGCGCTTCTTGAAGCCCAGCCGGTCGCCCTGTTCGAGGCGCGTGCGCACGTCGTCCTCGACCACGCGCCGCATGCCGCCCAGGTCGCGCAACGTGTTGAAGTAGCCGACCAGCGTCATCCACGGATCGGCCGCGACGTCCCACTGCTCGTACTCCGACTGCGCCGCGAGCATCGCGGCCAGATACGCGCGGATGTACGTGTTCTTCACGCGCCGCCCGGGAGCGCACACGCCCAGATAGCGCCGTCCCGGCACGTCGGCTGTCGCTCGACGCCGCGCGAAGAAGTTGTCCGCGGCATCGAGTCCCTGCGGTGGAAACACTTCGAGACGGCGCACGAACAAGTCGCGCATCTGCTGGTCCGCGCGGCGAATCGTGGCGGTGGAAGCGACCAGCTTGGGGCGGACTCGCCGGCCGTTCACCGTCCACGACGCGAGATCATCGAGCGCCGTTTCGTACAGCCCCACCAGACTGCCCAGCGGCCCGCTGATCAGGTGGAGTTCGTCCTGAATGATCAGGTCCGGCGGCCGCACGTGGCCATGCGGCTGCGTGCGCACCGCGGCGAGCGAACCGGCGGCCTGATGGCTGCTGGCGTCCTCGAGTTCGGGCGAGCGAAAGCCGTGACGCGGACACGCGCCGTCGACACGGCCAAACAACATCTGCGTGGCACCCGCCCACGGCATGCGAGCGAATTTATCCACCGTCGCGATGAGCAGCGCCGGCAGGTTGCGATAGATCTCCTCGTCCACCGCCAGCAACGGCAGCCCCTCGCCCGGTGAGCGTGCCTGCGTGAACGGGCAGGCGCCCTGCGGATCGGAGCACGAGATCACCGTGCGCGCGCGGCCCTTGGCGTACGGCTCCACTTTGACATCGCTGCGCAGCGACAGTTTGGCCCCGCACCACGGACAGCGCGTGAGCTGCAACGCGTGCGCCCCGTGATACTCGCCATGCTGGCGCCGCGCGCTCGCCACGGAATCGCCGCTCTCGTTGGTGGAGTTGGGCGTGGTGGACGCGCCCACCCACAGGCCAATGCGAAACGGCGTTTGTCCGAGCGCCGTGTTTCCGTCAGCGACCGCCTGCCTGCGCAGCCATTCGAGCGCGCACACCAACGCGGCGGCGCGCTGGTACTGCTGCACCGTAAGCAGCCGCAGCGTATAGCGCATGAGCACGGCCACACCCTGCTCGCCGGCGCGGCCTTCGATAACGCCCTGCAGTCGGCGCAGAACCATGGTGTAGGCGGCCAGCCCCAGGTACGCCTCGGTCTTGCCGCCACCGGTGGGAAACCAAAGCAGATCGCCGGCTGCCTGTCTGGGATCGCTGCGGTCGGCGTGATGCAGGTCGGTGAGCGACGGCAGGTTGAGCAGGATGAACGCGAGCTGGAACGGATACCAACGCCCGCGCTCTTTGTCCGGCAGCGCTGCCAGGTCGGCCGGGTCGCCCGCGCGCTGCATGCGGATCACCCACGCGCGCTCGCGCTGCAGCGCCATGGATTCGTTGGCGAGCCGGAACGCCTGGGCGGCCAGTGGCTCGCGGCCCAGCAGCGCGATGCCGTCGCGAATGCGCGCCAGCGCAGCGTCGGCTTTGTCCATGGCCAGCTTGGCCGCGACGCCGTGCGCCGCGAGACCGTCGGCACCGCCCTCGATGCGCTTACGCTGCCGTGTGATCCACTCGGAATACGCGCTCACGAGCGGCGACAGCTTGGTGTCGAAGTCGGCGTCCTTTGTAAGGCTCAGCTCGCGCATGTCGAGCTTCAGCGCGACCAGCGAAGGCTCGTCGCTAGGCTGCACGGGATCCATGCGGGCCACGTCGTACGACGGCATGGTCTCGGTGCGCACGAGCACGGCACGCGTGGGGTCGGTGGCGTCCACCTCCCACTCCGCTCCCACGCCGTGTCCCACCGCGAACTCGAGTTCGTGGCGATGCAACATGTTGAGTTCGCGCTCTTCGGCCAGCGCTGCGGGATCGCCCGCGACTCCGTGCCGTTCCAGAGGGCGGCGCACGAACACCGCCGGCTGGCCCTCGGCTCGTACCTGCAGCTCGCACTGGAACAGCCACGCCTCGTCGCGCTTCGTATCCGGCGGGTCTTGCCCGTTGACCAGGAACAGCGTGACGATCCACTGGCCGTCGCGCGCGCGCACGCGGCCGTTCACGTGAATGGCCGGACGCTCGGGGTCGGGTCGCCATTCGGCAAACGGGCCCTCGAGCAGCGGCAGTGCCACGGAGGTGGCCGCGAAGGGCACGCGCTTCCAGACCGTCTTGGCGCGGCCGGTCGGAGTCTCTTGTGTGTCGCTGGGTCCGCGCTCGTAGCGCCCCCAGCGCGCGGTGATCCGCAGCGCACTGCAACTGCGATCCACGGCGAACGTGAGCCCGAACGACTGCGGTAGCAGCGTGACGCGCGCCGCGCTCGCGGCATCGGCCGGCCCCTGGTCGTCCTCGTCCTCGTCGGCGCCGCTCAGGTCCTCGTCTTTTTCGGGCACCAGCACTTCGTT
>JADLGX010000010.1 GCA_020849095.1 Candidatus Eiseniibacteriota bacterium | reverse complement strand
GCCAGTGCGCGGCAGGGGATAGAGTCCCGCCCACTTTCGTGCCCCGTGAGACACGTTCCTGGAGGAGTCATGACGCTCCGCGAAAAGGCCGAGATCGTCGATGCCGACGGGCTTCGCCGCATCATCACCCGCATCGCCCACGAGATCGTCGAGCGCAACAAGGGCATCGACGAACTCGTGCTGGTCGGGATCCGCCGCCGCGGTGTGCCGCTGGCCACGCGAATCGCCCAGAAGATCAAGGAGTTCGAGGGCCAGTCGCCGGCCGAAGGCAGCCTCGACATCACGCTCTATCGCGACGACCTGTCCACCGTCAGCGCGCACCCCGTGGTGGGCGCCACCGAGATTCCCGTGGACATCAACGGCAAGGTGGCCGTGCTCATCGACGACGTACTGTTCACCGGCCGCACCGTGCGCGCTGCCATGGACGCGCTCATCGACTTCGGCCGCCCGCGCGCCATCCAGCTGGCCGTGGTCATCGATCGCGGCCATCGCGAGCTGCCCATTCGCGCCGACTACGTGGGCAAGAACGTGCCCACCTCCAAGCGCGAGGTGATCGGGGTCAAGCTCCTCGAGATCGACGGCGAGGACTCGGTCGTGATCAAGGAGTTCGACGAGTAACTCCGGCGCCAACGGCATCCCGTCGCCCCGCTTTCTTCGGAGAGCGGGGCGACGTTGTTTGTCGCGGGCACGGGGCCCTTCGCACGGACGGCCGGATCGTCGCCCCTGCCGGTCGGAGAACAATCTTCGGCTTGCACCATCTGGAACTAGCAGTTTCTTCGCTTGGCCTATGGCAATCACGACGTATCATCCGTCGCCATGGGAGGGTGACGCATGATCGACGAGATTGACCGGCAACTGCTGGAAATCCTGCAATCCGACGGGCGCACGAGCAACGCCGAACTGGCGCGGCGGGTGAGCATGGCGCCGTCCGCGGTGTTCGAGCGCGTGCGGCGGCTGGAGAGCAAGGGCGTCATCACCGGCTACGGCGCGCACGTGGACCCGCGCGCCATCGAGCGCTCGCTGCTCGCGTTCGTGCTCGTTCGCTCCGACGAGCGCACCGGCGAGGTGAGCACGGGCGCGTCGCTCGCGCTGGAGCCCGAAGTGCTCGAGGTGCACCACGTGGCCGGGCAGGACAGCTACCTGGTCAAGGTGCGCGTCAAGGACCCCGAGGCGCTGGGCAAGCTGTTGCGCGAACGCTTCGGCGCCATCAGCACCGTGCGTTCCACGCAGAGCACCATCGCGCTCGAGACGCTCAAGGAGAGCTGGGCGCTGCCCGTGCTCGCCACGCGCCGGCCGGACAAGTCCCGTGGTTGAGGCGCTGCGCGAGCGCGGTCTCCTCGCCAAGGTGGTGATCGCGTTCGCCTGCATCTGGCTGGTGTGGGGCTCGACCTTCCTGGCCATTCGCGTGGCCATCGAGCACATGCCGCCGCTGCTCATGTGCGGCGTGCGGCTGCTCGTGGCCGGGCTCATGCTGTTCGCGTGGGCGCAGGCGACCGGCGCGAAGTGGCCCGAGGGCAGGCAGCTGCGCAACGCCGCGCTCGTGGGGCTCATGCTGCCCGCGGCCGGCAACGCCGCGGTCACCATCGGCGTGGGCCACCTGCCGTCCGGCCTCGTCGCGCTGCTGCTGGGCACCATCCCGTTGTGGATGGCGCTGCTCGCGGCGTTCGGATCGCGCGCCGTCCGCCCCGCGCCGCAGGCGGTGATCGGGTTGCTGCTGGGCTTCGGCGGCATCGCGCTGCTCATCGGCCCCGGGCTGTTCGATGCGCGCCACGCCGAGTTCTCGCCGCTGTGGGCGCTCATTCCGGTCGCCGGCGCCTTCTCGTGGGCGTGGGGATCGCTGTGGTCGCGGCGCAACAGCATGCCGCCCTCGCCGCTGCTCGCGACCGGCGTGGGTATGCTGGCCGGCGGCATCGGCGTGCTGGCGCTGAGCGCGGCGGGCGGGGAGTGGAGCGGCTTTTCGGCGGCGGCCGTGCCGCTGCGGTCGTGGGCCGCGCTGCTCTACCTGATCGTGTTCGGCTCCGTGCTGGGATTCACCGCGTACCTGTACCTGCTGCGCATCGTGTCGCCCACGCTGGTGAGCACGTACGCGTTCGTGAATCCCATCGTCGCGATGGCGCTGGGCTGGGTGTTCTATCGCGAGGCGCTCACGGCGCGCACGCTGGCCGCCGCCGTCGCCGTGATCGTGGCGGTCGTGCTCATCACCACCACGCGCGCGAAGGCTCCGGCCGCGGTCGCGACTGCGGCGCCGGAGGCGCTCGAGTCGCGTTAATGCTGGACCCGGGCCGCATGCGCCGTTAGGTTGCGCTGGAAAGCCAGCACGCCCTTCCCGCGTGCCCGCGCGACCCTCTGCCCGGAGCACCCCGATGACCTCCCTGCGCAAGGAAACCGAGAGCGAAGCCGGCCTGGCGGCCGACGATCTCCAGGAGACCTGGCGCATCCTCACGACCGAGGACCGGCTCGAGGCGTTTCTCGACCTGCCGCGCGCCGAGGCCGAGGACTTCTTTCTCGACCTGTCCGCGCGCGACCAGTACGAGCTCATCTCGGCCATGCCCGTCGCCCAGCGCCGCTCCTGGATGCGGCTGCTGCCGCCCGACGACGCCGTGGACGTGGTGCAGGAGGCCGAAGAGCACGCCGAGCGCTACGAGCTGCTCGCGCTGCTCGACGAGCAGACCAAGAACGAAGTGACCGCGCTGCTCGCGTACGCCGAGGACGACGCCGGCGGGCTGATGACGCCCAGCTACGCGCGCGTGCGCCCGGACGTGTCGGTGGACGAGGCGATCGCCTACCTGCGGCGCCAGGGGCGCGACCGGCTCGAGCACGTGAACTACGTGTACGTGCTGGACGCCGACCAGCGGCTGCTCGGCATCGTGTCGTTCCGCGACCTGTTCACCGCGGCGCCGTCGCGCACCGTGCGCGACATCATGTCGGCCGACATCGTGAGCGCGCAGGAGGACACCGACCAGGAAGCGCTGGGCCAGCTGTTCGCCCAGCACGATCTCCAGGCCATTCCCGTCGTGGACGCCGAAGGGCGCATGAAGGGCATCGTGACGGTGGACGACATCGTCGACGTGCTGCAGGAAGAGGCCACCGAGGACATCCAGAAGATCGGCGGTACCGAAGCACTCGACGCGCCGTACCTGGAAGTGACGTTCAGCGAGATGCTCAAGAAGCGCGTCGTGTGGCTGGCGGTGCTGTTCGTGGGCGAGTCGCTCACCGCCATCGCCATGGGGCGGTTCGAGGACGAGATCGCCAAGGCGGTCGTGCTCACGCTGTTCATTCCGCTCATCATCTCGAGCGGCGGCAACAGCGGCTCGCAGGCCTCCACGCTGGTCATCCGCGCCATGGCGCTGGGTGAGGTCACGCTCAGCGACTGGTGGCGCGTGGTGAGCCGCGAAATCATCCAGGGCTTCTCGATGGGCGCCATTCTCGCCGTGCTCGGGTTCCTCCGCGTCGTGGCGTGGCAGAGCGCCTTCCACTCGTACGGCGAGCACTACGTGCGCGTCGCCATCGCGGTGAGCCTGAGCGTGGTCGGCGTCGTGATGTTCGGCACCATGGTGGGCTCGATGCTGCCGTTCATCCTCAAGCGCATCGGGCTCGACCCCGCGAGCGCGTCGGCGCCGTTCGTCGCCACGCTCGTGGACGTGACCGGCATCGTGATCTACTTCACGTTCGCGAGCCTGCTGTTGCGGGGCGTGCTGCTCTAACGCCGCCTCAGCCGCGCGGGCGCTTCTCCAGCCACGCGAGCGCGCCGTCCAGGTCGTGGAATGCGCCGTCCAGCTGCGCCTCGAACGCCTCCTCCAGCACCGGCCCCAGCGTGCGCCCCGGCTCCCAGCCGCGATCGAGCAGGTGGCGGCCCAGCAGAAGGGGCCTGGGCGCGCGGTCGCGCAGCTCCAGCTCGGCGGCCACGCGCAGCATGTCGTGGTAGCCCTGCGGCGGCTCCGCCGGCAGCGGCGGACGGCCGGCCACGTCGGCGCGGATCACCGCCGCCAGACCGGTGATGGTCTCGGGCTGCAGCCGTGAGGCCGCGCGCCTCACCGCTCGCGGCGTACCCGCCTGCATGTAGGTCATGTGCTGCATCACCAGCGGGCACACGCGCTGCGCCACCCAGTGCGGAGCGCCGATGCGCTCGAGGAACGCCTGCGCCAGCGGCACGCCCGCCGACTCGTGCCCGGGCGACACGATGCGCTCGCGCCCCGCGCGAAGTTCGCGCGACGTGGTGGCGGGCTTGCCGCAGTCGTGCAGCAGCACGGCGAACATCCAAGCCGTACGCGTGTCGTCGCCGGCCGCCCGCCACGCCGTGTCGCGCGCCAGCGCGTCCGCGCAATGCAGCGTATGGGTCCAGACGTCGCCCTCGGGATGCCACTCCTCGTCCTGCTCTGTGCCCACCATGGCCGCCAGCTCGGGAAAGTGGCGCAGCCAGTCGCAATCGCGCAGGAAGGCCAGCCCCAGCGAGGGCGTCACGCCCTGCCGCGCCCACTTGTGCCACTCGGCCCAGACGCGTTCGCGCGCCAGCTCGCCGTACGTGTCCGAGATGCTCCGGCACAGCTGCACGGTCTCGGGCGCCACGCGCAGCGAGAACCGGCTCACGAAGTGCAGCGCGCGCAGCACGCGCAGCGGGTCCTCGGTGAACGCCGCGCTCGTGTGGCGCAGCACGCCCGCGCGCAGGTCGGCCAGCCCGCCGTGGTGGTCCAGCACCACGGCCTCGCGCGGATCGAACGACAGGGCATTGATCGTGAAGTCGCGCCGCGCCGCCGCCTCGGCGGGATCGAGCGCGGGATCGGGCGTCACCTGGAAGCCCCGGTGGCCGCGCCCCACGCGCGAATCGCGCCGCGGCAGCGTGAAGTCCACGCGGCTGCCGTCGGGCAGAGTCAGCACCACCACGCCGAACGCGCGCCCCACCAGGTCGGTGGGCCCGAAGCGAGCGAGCGCGCGCTGCAGCTGTACGTAGTCGGCGCCGTACACCTCGAGGTCGAAGTCCTTGGGCGCGATCCCGAGCAGCGCGTCGCGCACGCAGCCGCCCACCAGGAACGCGCGCTCGAACAGCGGGTCGCCGTCCAGCACGCGGCGCAGCGCATCGGGCAGGCTCAGCGACAGCGGTTCGCGCACGAGTGACATGCGCGCAGGATAGCCCGTGGCCCGCGCCCGGGGCGAGCGTGTAGGGTGCGCGCGCCCCCGCAGCCCCCGCCTGAACGTGCCCCTGCACGATTCCACGGAGGTCGCGGAACCATGGACCTGCTGAAGCTGCTGGCATGCCCCGAAGGCAAGACGCTCGAGTTCAAGCGAGATCTCTCTTCGCCGGAGGGCGTGTTGCGGACGATCGTGGCCTTCGCGAACTCGTCCGGCGGCACGCTCGTGGTGGGGGTCGAGGACGGCACCCATCACGTGAGCGGCCTCTCCGATCCCGAGGGGACCGAGCAACGGCTCGTGAACCTCATGTCGGATCGCATCTCGCCGCGCCTCGCGCCGGAGATCGAGTGGGTGGGTTGGCGGCGCACCCACGTGCTGGTGGTGAGGGTGCATCTCGGTTCGCGGCCGCCGTATCACCTGGTTCCCGACGGGGTGGAGAAGGCCACGTTCGTCCGCGTGGGTTCGACCAATCGGCGTGCGGACCCGTATCTCATCGACGAACTCCGGCGCGCCGCTCGTGGTGAGGCGTTCGACGAGCAGCCGGTACCCGAACTGGACTCGGAAGCCATCGACTTCCGAGTTGCTTCCGAGTCGTTCGCCCCCGTTCGACAGCTGGAGATGCGGGATCTCGAGCCGCTCGGGCTGCTCGCCACCCATCGCGGACGTCTCGTTCCGACCAACCTGCTTCACGCCATTCCCGAAGCACTCTTCTTTCTGGAAAGGCACCTCGATCGGGGATTCGAGATCGGCCGCCTGCGGCGAGTCGAGCGGCAGCAGTTTCCCGCCCTGGCGATCCGCGAAGCGCTGGTCAACGCCGTCGTGCACGCGGACTATTCCCAGCGGGGCGCACCGATCCGTGTAGCCTTGTTCTCGGATCGGCTGGAAGTGGAGAACCCGGGTTTGTTGCCGGCAGGATTGACGGTCACGGACCTGCAACGCGGAGTCTCGCGTTTGAGGAATCGAGTGATCGGAAGAGTCTTCCACGCTCTGGGTCTCGTGGAGCAGTGGGGAAGCGACATCCATCGCATCGTGAGCAGTTGCCACGAGGCCGGGCTTGGAGCCCCTCGGTTCGAGGAACTGGCTGCGCGTTTTCGAGTCACCATGGGAGGCAATCGTGACGGCGGGGAGTCACTCGATGCGACGAGTCGGCGGATACTCCTCATGCTCACGACCTCCGGGAGCATGCTCCCGGGCCAGATTGCGCGTGAGATCGGATTGACCAGCCGGGCGACGCGTACCCGTCTGAATACCCTCGCAGCTGCCGGACTCATCCGGGTCGTCGGTTCCGGGGAGAACGATCCACACCGGCGATACATCCTGGTGACCGCGGACGAATGAGGGAGCGAGGGGACCCGCCCGTGGCCCGCGCCCGGGGCGAGCGTGTAGGGTGCGGGCCATGACCTCGCACCCCGCAGCGCGCATGCACACGCCGCACCTGGACCTGGTCCCGGGCACGGTCGAGCTGGCCGACGCCGAACTGGCCGGGCTCGCGGGCTTCGCCGCGCTGCTCGGCTGCGACGTGCCCGCCGGCTGGCCGCCCGGCGAGTACGACCGCGGCGCGATCGAGTTCCTGCGCAACCGCCTGCTCGCCGGCGGTCCGGACCACGCCGGCTGGTACACGTGGTACGGCATCACGCGCGAACCCTCCGGTGCGCGCGGCATGCTGGTGGCCGCGGGCGGCTACTTCTGTCCGCCGGTCGAGGGCATCGTCGAGATCGGGTATTCGGTCGTGCCCGAGGCGCAGCGCCGCGGCTATGCCACCGAGATGGCGCGCTCGCTGGTCGAGCGCGCGTTCGGCTTCGCGGACGTGCGGGCGGTGATCGCGCACACGTTCGACTCCAATCCCGCGTCCATCCGCGTGCTCGAGCACTGCGGATTCCGCCGCGTGGGGCCCGGCGCCGAGGCGGGCACCGTGCAGTACCGGCTCGACCGGCCGGCATGAAGCCCGTGGACGGCAACCGGTCCGCCGACTGGGCGAACCACAGCTAGAGCTGCGGCGCGATCGCCGCCGCGGCCTCGGCCGACGTGCGCACCGGCACCACCTCGAAGCGCACGAGGTCGTCCCACTGCGCGATCCACTCGCGCAGCAGCGCCTCGTCGGGAGCTTCCATCACCTGGAAGCAGCGCTGGTATTCGAGGTCCACCCAGCTGTTCACGTAGCGCAGGCCCTCCGGCGCCAGCCGTCCGCGATCGCGAAAGCGGCGGTACACCTGCGGCGCGACGCCCGGCCCGTAGTGTTCGATGACCATGTAGAGCATCCGGCCCTCCGTAAGCCTCACCGCACCCGGACGATGGTCCGCGTGCGCACACCGTCGGGCGTCGCGAGCCGCGCCCAGTACAGCCCGGGCGCCGCCTCGCGCCCGGCTTCGCGCCCGTCCCACGCCATGCGCATCTCGCCCGCCGGGGCGTCGCCGTCGAACAGCGTGGCCACGCGCCGGCCGCTCACGTCGAGCACGTCCACGCGAGCGCGCTGTGCGCGCGGCAGCGCCCACGTCACGAGCGACGCGCCGCGGGCGGGATTGGGGGCCACCGACAGCCGCAGCCCGGCCGCGGCGCGCGGCGCCGGCGCGTCCAGTGTGATCGCGCCGCTGTTGAACGCGGTCCACAGCGAGTCGAGCGAGCCCAGCTGGTCCGGCTGCGTCGAGAACGCGATGACCACGCGGTGGGTCTCGTCGGTCGAATGCAGCGAAGAGTCCCACAGCGCCGTCGCCCAGCCCGCGAACGTGTTGGGCCCGTAGCCGCGCACGAACGGCGTGCCCGGCGCGACCGTCGCGGGATAGATCGTGGCGATGGACTGTCCGCGTCCCAGCTTGTAGCCCACGTGCTGCAGCCAGCGGCCGTCCCAGCCCTGCTGGACGCAGGGCGTGTAGCAGTAGCCGCGCTGCTGCAGATCGCCGTTGGTGTCGCGGTAGCGCACGGCGCGGTAGGTGTCGAGCAGCGCCGTGCGCGCCACGTAGTCCTGGTAGGCGCCGGTGAACGGATGCTGCGAAAACTGGATCGTCCGCTCCACCACGAAGTAGGGCTTGTCGGCGTAGAACCAGTAGCGCGTGAGCACGGGCGGCTGGTTTTCGGACAGCGTGCGCGTGCTGATCTGCGCGGCGCGCGTGGACTGCTGGTCCACCTGCCACTGGATCTCGACCAGCTGGGCGGGGCGGGTGAACCCCGGCGTGGCGGCGCCCTGCATGGACTGGCCCCAGAACTCGGTCTGCGTGTTCTCCTCGTTCGCCAGGTCGCGAAACGTGTCGCGGTCCTTGAACGCCAGGTAGCGGATCATGTCCGGCCGCGTGAGGTCGAAGTCGATCCGGAAGTGGTCGGTGTGGACGATCTGGTTGAGCGTGTCCACCACCAGCGGAGGCGGGTCCGCGGGCTGCAGCCCGGCGGGGGCGGTCAGCAGCAGCTGGGCGAGCGCGAGCGCGAGCGATCCGAGGAGGAGGGGAGTCATGCGCCGGCAAGTGTAACGGGCGTTCGGGGGCGCCCGGTAGGGCGGCACCCCAAAATAATCCGTCACCGCCCCTCCCGGGCGGGATTCCCGTTGCATGGCGCAACGCCGGAATGCGCCGGGAATCCCCGGGGCCCTGAGGTCTTGATGAGGGGAGCCGCATCCCGTACATTGCCTCGCGATTCGACACAGCAGCCTCCACCTTTAAAGGGACCCGAGAGGTCCCAAAGGGAGTACCGGATGACCATGTCTGCTTCCGTCATGCCCGCCCCGGCGCCCGTGAGCTCGGGGTCTTTTTCTGGCCAGTCGCCCGCTTCCGACGAACGCCATCTCCTCGGTCTCGAGGGCATGTCGCGCGACGCGCTGCTCGGGCTCCTCGAAGACGCCGCGCTCGAGCGCGAGTGGCTCCGCTCCGGCGCGCCCAACCGGGCCGACCTCGCGGGCTGCTCGGTCATGCTCGCCTTCATCGAGGACAGCACCCGCACGCGCATGTCGTTCGAGGTCGCCGCGCGGCGCATGGGCGCCAACGCGCTCACGTTCAACGCCTCGGCCTCCTCGCTCAACAAGGGCGAGACGCTGCTCGACACCATGCGGCTGTTCGAGGCGATGGGCGCGCAGCTGCTGGTGCTGCGCCACAACATGTCCGGCGCCCCGGCGTACCTGGCGCGGCACCTGCGCGCGACCGGCGTGATCAACGCCGGCGACGGCATGCACGAGCATCCCACCCAGGGGTTGCTCGACCTGCTCACGCTGCGCGACGCGTGGAACGGCGAGTTCGAGGGCCGGCGCCTGGCGATCGTGGGCGACATCGTGCACTCGCGCGTGGCGCGCTCGGCCATCGCCGGGCTCACCACCATGGGCGCCAGCGTCACCGTGTGCGGGCCGGGCACGCTGCTTCCGCACGACGTCGAATCGCTCGGCTGCACGGTGGCTCCCACGGTCGAGGACGCCATGGAAGACGCCGACGGCGTGATGGCGCTGCGCATCCAGAAGGAGCGCATGGAGGGCGGACTGCTGCCCTCGCTGGTGGAGTACGCGCGCGAGTGGGGCGTCAACCACGAGCGCGTCGCGCTCATGAAGCCCGCCGCGGTCGTCATGCACCCCGGCCCGGTCAACCGCGGCGTCGAACTGCAGGCGTCGGTCGCCGACTCGGCGCGCTCGGTCATCCTGGACCAGGTCGCCAACGGCGTCGCCGTGCGCTGCTCGGTGCTTAAGCGCAGCTGGCTCGCATGGAAGGAAATGGCATGAGCACGATGACGCTGTTCAAGAACGTCGTCCACTGGAAGACGGGTGAAAAGGTGACCGTCGCGGTGGAGGACGGCGTCGTGGTGTCGCTCCCCAAGCGCGGGCACGAGCACGCGCGCGTGCTCGAGTTTACGGGCGCGGTGCTGGCGCCGGGGCTGGTGGACCTGCACGTGCACCTGCGCGAGCCGGGCCAGTCGGGCAAGGAGACCATCGAGACCGGCACGCGCGCCGCGGCGGCCGGCGGCTTCACCGCAGTGGCCTGCATGCCCAACACGGTGCCCGTCGTGGACACGCCGGCGTGGGTCGAGTGGGTGCTGCACCGCGCCAAGGGCGCGGGATACACGCGCGTCTACCCGATCGCCGCGGTCACTCAGGGGCAGAAGGGCGAGCAGCTGGCGCCGCTGCAGGCCATGGCCCGCGCGGGCGCGGTGGCGTTCTCCGACGACGGCCATCCGGTGGCCAGCGCCGCCATGATGCGGCGCGCGCTCGAGTACGCGCGCAACACCGGGCTGCCGATCATCGGGCACGAGGAAGATCCCACGCTGCGCGTGGACGGCGTGATGAACGAAGGGTTCACCGCCACGCGGCTCGGGCTGCGCGGCCTGCCCAACGCGGCCGAGAGCATCATGTGCCGGCGCGACGCCGACCTGGCCGAACTGACGGGCGGGCGCGTGCACCTGGCGCACCTGTCCGCGGCGCAGAGCTTCGACGCGCTGCGCGACGCCAAGCGGCGCGGGCTGCCCGTGACCGGCGAAACCTGCCCGCACTACTGGGTGCTCACCGACGAGGCCGTCGGCGACTACGACACGCACGCCAAGATGAACCCGCCGCTGCGCTCCGAGGTGGACCGCGCGGCCTGCATCGCGGCCATCGTGGACGGCACCATCGACTGCTTCGCCACCGATCACGCCCCCCACACTTCCGACGAGAAGGCCCGGCCGTTCGCCGAGGCCCCGTTCGGCATCGTCGGGCTCGAGACCGCGCTGGCGCTCACGCTCACCTATCTCGTTCATCCGGGTCACCTGCCGCTGGCCCGAGCCCTCGAACTGTGGACCGACGCTCCCCGCCGGCTGTTCAACCTGCCGGAAGTGGATCTCGAGCCGGGTTCCGAGGCCGACCTCGTGCTGTTCGACCCGAATGCGGAGTGGACCGTGGATCCGGACCTGTTCTTTTCCAAGGGGCGCAACACGCCCTTCGCCGGCTGGAGCGTCAAGGGGCGCGTGCTCGCGACCATGATGGGCGGCCGCTTCACCCACCTGGCACCCGAAGTCGACTTCGAGCACCAGCTCGTGCTTCCGGCGCGGGACCAGAAGTGACGCGGCGTCCCCCGGCGATTCTGGCGCTCGAGGACGGGCGCGTGTTCCGCGGCGAGGGCTTCGGCGCCGAGACCGAGACGACGGGCGAGGTGGTGTTCAACACCGCCATGACCGGCTACCAGGAAGTGATGTCGGATCCGTCGTACTTCGGGCAGATCCTCACGTTTACGTATCCGCTGATCGGCAACTACGGCGTGAACGACGAGGACTGGGAGAGCGACCGGCTGCGCGCGCAGGGCATGGTGGTACGCGACCTGTGCGAAGTGCCCAGCAACTGGCGCAGCACGGGCACGCTGCACGACCTGCTCGCCGCGCGCGGCGTGCCCGGCATCTCCGGGCTCGACACGCGCGCGCTCACGCGCCACCTGCGCGACCGCGGCACCATGCGCGGCTGCCTCGGCGTTGGCGCGAAGAACGCCGACGAGCTGGTGGACCGCGCGCGCCGCAGCCCGAAGATGGAAGGACTCGCGCTGGCCGACCTGGTCACGTGCGCCGAGCCCTACTGGTGGACCGAGGACGGCCCCTCCGACGTGGAGAGCGCCACCGACCGCACCCGCCCGCTGGTGGTGGCGTTCGACTTCGGCATCAAGTGGAACATCCTGCGCCTGCTGCGCGCCGAGGGATTCCGGGTCAAGGTCGTGCCCGCGCGCACCCCGGCGTCCGAAGTGCTCGCGATGAATCCCGACGGCGTGTTCCTGTCCAACGGACCCGGCGATCCAGAGCCGCTCGACTTCGCGATCGCCACGGCGCGCGAGGTGTGCGCCGCGGTGCCCACGCTGGGCATCTGTCTGGGTCACCAGCTCATCGGGCTCGCGTACGGCGCCACCACGAGCAAGCTCAAGTTCGGCCATCGCGGCGCCAACCACCCGGTGATCGACCGCCGCACCGGAGTGGTCGAGGTGACCAGCCAGAACCACGGCTTCATGGTGGACGCCGAGACGCTGCCCGAGGGCGAGTTCGAACTGACGCACTTCAGCGGCAATGACCACACGCTCGAAGGCATGGTGCACCGCACGCTTCCCATCTTCAGCTGCCAGTACCACCCGGAAGCCGCGCCCGGGCCGCACGATTCGCGCCCGTGGTTCCGCGTGTTCGCCGATGCGATCGGCAAGCGCCGCGGCAAGAAGGTCAAACCCGCCGTGGTGGGAGGGATCCGCTGATGCCGAAGCGCACCGACATCAAGAAGATCATGGTGCTGGGCGCCGGTCCGATCGTGATCGGGCAGGCGTGCGAGTTCGACTACTCGGGCACGCAGGGCTGCCGCGCGCTCAAGTCGCTCGGCTTCGAGGTGATCCTGCTCAACTCGAACCCGGCCACGATCATGACGGACCCCGAATTCGCCGACCGCACCTACGTCGAGCCGCTGCTGCCCGAGTTCGCCGAGCGCATCATCGAAAAGGAGCGCCCCGACGCGCTGCTGCCCACTCTGGGCGGCCAGACCGCGCTCAACCTGGCGGTCGAACTGGCGCGCCGCGGCGTGCTCGAGGAGTACGGCGTCCAGCTGATCGGCGCCTCGCTGTCCGCGATCGAGACGGCCGAGGATCGCGACTTGTTCAAGAAGGCCATGGAGCGCGCGGGCCAGCTGCTGCCCAAGAGCGGCTACGCCACCACCGTGGCCGACGCCGTCGCGCTGGGCGAGACGCTGGGCTACCCGCTGGTCATCCGCTCGTCGTTCACGCTGGGCGGGCAGGGCTCGGGACTGGTCAAGGACCGCCGCTCGCTGCGCGAAGCCGCGCGCATCGGCATCGCCGCCAGCCCCAACGGCAGCATCCTGATCGAGGAGTGCCTGCTGGGCTGGAAGGAGTTCGAGCTCGAGGTGATGCGCGACCGCGCGGACAACGTGGTGATCGTGTGCGCCATCGAGAACTTCGATCCCATGGGCGTGCACACGGGCGACTCGATCACCGTGGCGCCGGCGCAGACGCTGAGCGACCACTGCTACCAGCGCATGCGGGACGCGGCGCTGCGCATCATCCGCGAAATCAAGATCGAGGCGGGCGGCTGCAATATCCAGTTCTCTGTCCATCCCGACACGGGTGAAATGCGCATCATCGAGATGAACCCGCGCGTCTCGCGAAGCTCGGCGCTGGCGAGCAAGGCCACCGGTTTTCCGATCGCCAAGATCTCGGCGCTGCTCGCGGCCGGGCTCACGCTGGACGAGATCCCCAACGACATCACCAAGAAGACGCCGGCCTGCTTCGAGCCTTCGCTGGACTACTGCGTGGTCAAGATCCCGCGCTGGGCGTTCGAGAAGTTCCGCGTCACCGAGCGCCGCCTGGGCACGCGCATGAAGTCCGTGGGCGAGGTCATGGCCATCGGGCGCACGTTCCCCGAGGCGCTGCTCAAGGGCTGGCGCGCGCTCGAGACCGGCGGCGACCTGCTGCCCGGCGCGGCGTCGGCCGAGCAGATGGCGGAGCTCGAGGTCTCGCTGCCCGAGCCCAACCCGGACCGCCTGCGCGACCTGTTCCGCGCGCTGGCCGCCAACGTGACGCCCGCCGAGCTGTCGCGGCTCACGGGCATCGACCCGTGGTTCCTGCACCAGATGAAGCGCATCACGGACTTCGACCACGTGCTCACCGACACGGGCTGGGACGCGGACCGCGTGCGCTCGGCCAAGCGCCTGGGCTTCTCGGACCGGCACCTGGCCTACCGGTTCGACATGACCGAGCCCGAGGTGCGCGCCAAGCGCATCGCGGCCGGCATCGTGCCCGTGATGAAGGCGGTGGACACGTGCGGCGCCGAGTTCGCCGCCGAGACGCCGTACTTCTACTCGACCTACGAGGACGAGGACGAAGTCCCCGAGCCGAAGAAGCCGCGCGTGCTCATCCTGGGCAGCGGCCCCAACCGGATCGGTCAGGGGCTCGAGTTCGACTACTGCTGCGTGCAGGCGGCGCTCGAGCTCAAGACCCGCGGTTTCGAGGTGCTGATCCTCAACTCGAATCCCGAAACGGTGAGCACGGACTACGACGTGTCGAGCCGGCTGTACTTCGAGCCGCTCACCGCGGAGGACGTGCTCAACGTGGTGGACGCCGAAAAGCCGATCGGCGTGATCGTGCAGCTGGGCGGCCAGACGCCGCTCAAGCTGGCCAAGGCGCTGCACGCCGCCGGTGTGCCCATCCTGGGCACGTCGTACGACGGGCTCGACCTGGCTGAGAACCGTTCGCGCTTCCGCGACATGGTGACCGGGCTGGGGCTGATGCAGCCCGAGAGCCGCATTGCCGCCACGCGCGAGGAGGCGATCGAGTTCGCCGACCTGCTGGGCTTTCCCGTGCTCGTGAGGCCCTCGTACGTGCTCGGCGGGCGCGGCATGCGCGTGGTGTACTCGCGCGACGATCTCGAGGACTGGCTGCTGCGCGAGGCGCTCATCTCCGACGACGAACCCGTGCTGCTCGACAAGTTCCTCGAAGGCGCGCTCGAGATCGACGTGGACGCGGTGTGCGACGGCGAAACCGTGCTGGTCGGCGCCGTGATGGAGCACATCGAGGAGGCCGGCATCCACTCCGGCGACTCCACGTGCGTCATCCCGCCGTTCACGCTCGGGGATCACACCATCAATGAGGTGCGCCGCATCACGGGCATCCTGGCGCGCGCGCTCGGCGTGCGCGGGCTGATGAACGTGCAGTACGCCGTGCGCCACGACCACGTGTACATCCTCGAGGCGAACCCGCGCGCCTCGCGCACGGTGCCGTTCGTGAGCAAGGCCGTGGGCATCCCGCTGGCTCGGCTCGCCGCGCGCGTCATGACGGGCGAGCGCCTGTCGGACATTCGCCCGGTGGAGCCCGAGGTGACGATGGTCAGCGTCAAGAAGCCCGTGCTACCGTTCAACCGCTTTCCGGGCGAGGATGCGCTGCTCGGGCCCGAGATGAAGTCCACGGGCGAGGTGATGGGGCGCGATCTCGACTTCGGGCGGGCGCTGGCCAAGGCGCACCTGGGCTCGGGCGAGCCGCTGCCGGTCAGCGGCACGGTGTTCCTGAGCATTCGCGACGACGACAAGCGCGCCATCACTTTCATGGCGAAGAAACTGGCCGAACTGGGGTATGGACTGGTGGCGACGCGCGGCACCGCGCGGTTCCTGCGCCGCAACGGCATCCGGGTTCGCGAAGTGTTCAAGGTGCACGAGGGGCGTCCGCACATCGTGGACCTCATGGAAAACGGAGAAGTGCAGCTCGTGATCAACACGCCTCTGGGCCGCCAGACCGAGTTCGACGAAAAGGCCATCCGCGAGCGCGCGGTGGCGCTGGGCATTCCGGTGATCACCACCGTGGCCGGCGCCGTGGCCGCCGTGTCGGGGCTCGAGGCCATCCGGCGCGGGCCGCTCGATGTGACGGCGCTGCAGGAGGCGCTCTGAAGCGTTCCCGGATCGCCGCGGCGCTGCTGCTGGTGCTCACGCTGGTGACGCTGGCGTCGTCGTGCGCGTACTACAACACGTTCTTCCTGGCGCGCCGCTACTACTTCAAGGCCACGAACGGCGCGCCTTACGAACTGGAGCGCCAGCCGGGCGCGTCGGTGCAGAACTACGCCCGCTCGATCGACTACTCCAAGAAGGTGCTGGGCCAGTACTCCAAGTCCAAGTGGGTGGACGACGCCTACCTCATGTGGGCCAAGAACCTCATCGGGCGCGACGATCCCCTGCAGACGGTCACCATGCTGCAGAACTACGCCTCGCAGTTTCCCAAGAGCGAGCTCAAGCCCGAGGCCGAGTTCTACCTGGGTCTCGCCTACCGCAACGCTCGCAAGTACGGCCCCGCGGTGGCGGCGTTCGACAACTTCCTCACGCAGGTGAACAAGCACCCGCTGCTCCCGTACGCGCACTACGAGCGGTCCCGCGCGCTCATGTCCATGCAACGCTACAGCGAAGCGGCCGAGGCGGCGGGGCAGGTGCTCGCGCGCTGGCCCAAGCACCTGCTCGCCGACCGCGCGCTGCGCCAGCGGGCCGAGGCGCGGCTGCAGCAGGGGGACTACGCCGGGGCGCGCGAGGACTTCCGCACCATCGGCCGGCGCGCGATCACCGACAACGACCGCTTCGACTTCTTCATGCGCGAGGTGGACTGCCTGGAGTCCGCGCGCGAGTACGACCAGCAGCTGGCGCTGTTGCGAAACGAGCTGTCGCACACGCCGCCGCCGGCGCCCGTCCAGCAAGGTCAGCTTCCCGCCGCGGGCTCGGACAAGTTCGGGCGGCTCACCATGCGCGTGGGCACCGCGCACCTGCTGGCCGGCCGGTTCGACGAGGCGGTCGCCGAGTATCGCAAGGTGCTCGTGGACTACCCCAAGACCGCCATCGCCGCCGAGGCGCAGTACCGGATCGGGTACGCGTACGAGACGGTCGCCGACGACTTCGACCGCGCCGGGCAGGAGTACGCGCTGGTCAAGGAGCAGTTCGGCATGTCGAACTTCACCCAGCAGGCGCAGACGCGCGCCGACGATCTCGGCCGTATCGTGCAGTACCGCAAGGGCAGCGGTGCCGACTCGCTCGAGCGCAAGGCCGAGGCCGGCTTCCTCACAGCCGAGCGCTTCCTGTTCCAGCTGAACCGGCCCGATCGCGCCATCGAGGAGTACGCCTCCGTGGTGTCCGAGTATCCGAAGACCGCCGCCGCGGGCCGGGCGCTGAACGCGCAGGCGTGGGTGCTGCGCCGCAAGCTGGACCGCTCCGCCGCCGCCGATTCGCTGCTGTGGCGCGTCATCCGCGAATACCCGGCGACCGAGGCGCAGATCGCCGCGCGCGACTACCTGGAGGGCGCGGGGCACACGGTGCCCGAAAGCCTCATCCAGTACCCGGTGCCCAAGGCGCCGGTCGTGGACACGGCGCAGGTGCTCACGCCGATCCCCGCCACGCCGCCGCTGCAGCTGACGCCCGGTTTCCTGTCGCCCGAGGATTCCGTGGCCGCGATGCAGCGCCGCGCGCGCATGACGCCCTTGCCGGGCGACTCCGCGATGATGCGCGAGATGCGCCGCACGTATCCCGAGGACCCGCGCTTCGGCGGCGCGCGCGATTCGCTGGGCCGCCCCGTCAATCCCTACCCGCCGCGCGGCATTCCGCCGGCCGACACCACGCGCCGGACGGACAACCGTTGAGCGCCGCCACGGTCCGCACCTGGAAGCAGGTCGAGGCGCGTGTGCGTGAGCAGCGCGACTACGCCGAGGGATTCCGCTGGCTCGAACTGGACGTGCCCGGGGACTTTCGCGTCCCGGTCGCCGGCCAGTTCGTGCAGCTGTTGCTCGATTCGCCATCGCCCGTGCTGCTGCCGCGCCCGATGAGCGTGGCGGGCGTCACCCAGCGTGGCTCCCGGCTGTCGATCGGGCTGCTCTACGCGCCGGTCGGGGCGGGCACGCGCGTGCTCGCGCAGTTGGCGCCGGGCGCCGTCGTGCGCGTGACCGGGCCGCTGGGGCAGGGCTATCCGCTCGACGAAGCGGGCACGCCCGTGCTGGTGGCCGGCGGACGCGGGCTGGCGCCGCTGCTCATGGCGGCCGAGGCGCTCGCGAAGAAGAAGCGCGCGTGCGAGTTCGTGTTCGGTGCGCGCACCAAGGGGCTGCTGATCGGGCTGAACGTGGCCCGCGAGGCGCTCGCCCGGCGCGGCAGCCGGCTGCACCTGGCCACCGACGACGGCTCGCGCGGGCTCAAGGGCAACGTGATCGACGTGCTCGACAAGATCGCCCCGAAGCTCGGCGCCCCGATCGTGATCCACGCGTGCGGCCCGCACGCCATGCTCGCGGCCGTCGCGCGCTGGGCCATGGCCAACGGCGCGCGCGCGCATCTGGCCATGGAGAGCGTGATGGCGTGCGGAACGGGCGTGTGCCGCGGATGCCCGCTGCCGCGCTCGGCCGAGGCGCGTGACCGCGTGCTCGCCACGGGCGACGACGCCTCGGCGCTGCAGGGCAATCCCGAGTGGGCCATGTGCTGCACCGACGGCCCCGTGTTCGAATCGCGCGAGCTCGACTGGGACCGGGTCGAATGAGCCACGCCCCGGCCTTCGGCGGCAAGCCGATCCGCGAGAAGCTCGTGGACCTGTCGGTGAGCATCGGCTCGCTGAAGCTGCGCAATCCCGTGCTCACCGCCAGCGGCACCTTCGGCTATGGCGACGAGTACGCGCACGTCGTGCAGCTGAAGGCGCTGGGCGGAGTGGTGACCAAGACCGTCACCGTGCACCCGCGGCCCGGCAACGGCCCCACGCGCATCGCCGAAACGGCGAGCGGCATGCTCAACTCGATCGGGCTCGAGAACGTGGGCCTGGCGCGCTTTCGCAGCGAGAAGCTGCCGCGGCTGCGCGAGCTGGACGCCACCGTGATCGCGAGCGTGGGCGGCGAGACGCCGGAGGAACTCGAGGAACTGCTCGGCGCGCTCGGCCACGAAGCCGGCGTCGGCGCGTTCGAGGTGAACTTTTCCTGCCCCAACGTGGCGGCCGGTGGCGCGCGCTTCTGGGCCGATCCCGCGCGCCTCGAGAGCACGCTGCGCCGGCTGCGCCACCTGACCGCGCTGCCGCTGATCGCCAAGCTGTCCCCCGACGTGACCGACATCCGCGACACCGCGCGCGCCTGCGAGGCCGGCGGCGCCGACGCGCTGACCTGCGTCAACACGTTCGTGGGCATGTCCATCGACATCGAGCGCATGCGCAGCCGGCTCGGCAAGGCGACCGGCGGCCTGAGCGGCCCGGCCATCAAGCCGCTGGCGCTCGCGCGCTGCCACGAGGCCGCGCACGCCGTGAAGATTCCCGTGATCGGCTCGGGCGGCATCCGCGACGGGCGCGACGCGCTCGAGTTCATCGCCGCGGGCGCCACCGCCGTCCAGGTGGGCACCGCCACGTTCATCGAAGCCACGTGCTCGATGCGCGTGGTGGACGAGATGCGCGCGTTCCTCGCGCGCAAGGGCATCGCGCGCGTCGCGGACTTCCGCGGGCTGTTCCAGGCGCCG
>JADLGX010000009.1 GCA_020849095.1 Candidatus Eiseniibacteriota bacterium | reverse complement strand
GGTGCCCGATCATCACGATCGAGTAGCCGTCCTTCGCGTAGCGCAGCGCCTCGAGGTGCACCTTGGTGACCAGCGGGCAGGTGGCGTCGAGCGCGCGCAGGTTGCGCGCCTTGGCCTCGGCGCGCACTGCGGGAGACACCCCGTGCGCCGAGAAGATCACCACCGCGCCCTCGGGCACGTCGGCCAGGTCGTCCGTGAAGATGGCGCCCTTGCGCTTGAGGTCGTCCACCACGTGACGGTTGTGCACGATCTCGTGCCGCACCCAGATGGGCGCGCCGTACACGTCGAGCGCCATGTCCACGATGTCGATGGCGCGGTCCACGCCGGCGCAGAAACCGCGCGGGGCGGCGAGCAGGAGCGTGCGGGGGGTGCTGGACATGGAGTCGAGGAGTCCTCGGGCAGGAGATGAACGCGCGCGGCGAGCGGCGGCGCGGAATGTAGCCGACCGCCCTGCCCGCGGCCACCGCCTCGCGGCCCGACGGCCCGGCGGCCGAAAATGGCAGGCGGGTGCCCGCAAGTCGGAAACAGCGCTGAAAAACGGGCGATTCCCCCCATCCGGCCCGCCGGACCGGCGCGGGCGAGAGATATCGCTAGAACGGCGACCGCCCGCTCCGGTAGCCTTTTACGGCGCTCGCACTGCCTGGCGCGCGCGTTGCCGCCGATCCACGGCAGGCTCCCCGGACCCCGAGCAACTTCCCAGACTGACAGCATGCGACTGCTCGCCGTTCTCACCGCCCTCGCCCTTGCGACCTCCCCCTCGCCTGCCATTGCCGGCTGGGGCCGCACGCCCGTCGGCGCTCCCGCCGCGACCGCGCTGGGCGACCAGCATCGCCCGCTCGCCATTCCCGACGGCGCCGGCGGATCGTTCTTCGTTTTCGCCGACCTTCGCTCGGGCGGCTACGACATCTACGCGCAGCGGCTCAACCGCGCGGGCAATCGCGAATGGGGAGCCGGCGGCGTTCCCGTGTGCAGCGCGCCCGGACTGCAGGAGCTTCCGCAGATCGTCTCCGACGGCCAGGGCGGCGTGATCATCACGTGGGAAGACCACCGCTCGACGGGCTTCGACGTATACGCGCAGCGTCTCGACGGCACCGGGCTCGCGCAGTGGACGGCCGACGGCGTGCTGGTATGCGGGGCGAACGGCGACCAGGTGGATCCCGCGCTCTGCACCGACGGCGCCGGTGGCGCCTTCGTGGCGTGGACCGACTTTCGCGGCGGGCTCACCTCCGACGTGTTCGCGCAGCATCTCGACGCGACCGGCGCCGCGCAGCTCGCGGCCGACGGGGTCTCGCTTTCGTCCGCGGCGTTCGACCAGGACGCCCCGGCGCTCACCAGCGACGGCGCGGGCGGCGCGCTCGCCGTGTGGAACGACTTCCGCAACGGCGCCGACAGCGACCTGTACATGGCGCGCCTCGGCGCGGGCGGCACGCTGCCGTGGGGCGCGGGTGGGCTCGTGCTGAGCAGCGGAACGGGCGACCAGATCTCTCCCGTCGTCGCGGCCGACGCCTCGGGCGGCGCATTCGTGACCTGGGCCGACACGCGCTGGGGCAACTCCGACATCTTCGCGCAGCGCGTTTCGTCCGCGGGTGACCGGCTGTGGCACCCGAACGGCGACTCCATCTGCGTGGCGAGCAACGACCAGGCGTTTCCCGCGATCGTGCACGACGGCATGAACGGGCTGTTCGTGACGTGGGAGGACGCGCGCTCGAACAACGACAACATCTACGCGCACCACGTGGATTCGACCGGCTATCCCATCTGGCAGATCAACGGCGTGCCGGTGTGCGTGGCCGCGGGCTCGCAGCTGGAGCCGCAGGTGGTTCGCGACACGACGGGCGGCATCATCGTGTGCTGGCAGGACGCGCGCGGCGCCAACGTGGACATCTACGCGCAGCGCATGAACCCCGACGCCATGCCCGCGTGGGCCGCCGACGGGCTGCCGGTGTGCAACTTTGCGGCGCACCAGATCTATCCCACCATGGTGCCCGACGAAACCGGCGGCGCGATCTTGGTGTGGGAGGACACGCGCAACCTGATCGTGGACCTGTACGCCCAGCGCATCCTCGATGCCGGCGTGCTCGGTTCGTCCGAGCCGGCCATCACGGCCATCACCGACGTTCCGGAGGATGCCGGTCAGGCGGTGCATGTCACTTGGCAGGCTTCGCTGTTCGAGACTCCCGTGCAGCAGATCGACCGCTACCGCATGTGGCGCCGCGTGCCGGGCGGCGAGTGGACGCTGGTGGACTCGATCGCCCCCGAGCAGAGCGCCACGTACACGCTCGTGGGCCACACGACCGCGGATTCGACGCCGGGGCTGACCACGCTGCGCACCGCGTTCCGCCTGGACGCCGTCTCGACCGACGGGCTCATGACCTGGACCAGCGCGCCCGACAGCGGGCTGTCTATTGATTCCGTGCCGCCCGAGACGCCCGTCGGCTTCCTCGTGCTGTGGATCGCCCCCAGCGTCGCGACTGCCACGTGGGTGCACGTCACGGCGCCGGACTGGGAAAAGTACCGCGTGTACTTCGGCACCACCTCGTACTTCGCGCCGGACCAGTACACGTTCCGCCACACCGCGTACGGCACCCGCTGGACCGGCGACGTCGAGCCGGGAACCTGGATCAAGCTCACGGCGGCCGACATTCACGGCAACGAGAGCGAGGCGGCGTTCGCGTTCCCCGAGATCACCACGGGAACGGACGATGTCCGGCCCAGTGTCGCGTTCCTCGGACCGGCCTCTCCCAATCCGATGCGCGCTTCGTCCACGCTGCGGTTCGGTCTGACGCGCGAATCCGAAGTGAGCATGCGCGTGTACGACCAGCAGGGCCGCCAGGTGTGCGTGCTCGCCTCGGGCGTGCTGCCCGCCGGCCAGCATGCGGCGGTCTGGACCGGCCGTGACGAGCGCGGCAACCCGTCTGCGCCGGGCGTCTACTTTGTCCGCGCGAAGATCGAGGGCCGCGAGTTCACGCAGCGCATCGTCCGCGTTCGCTGAAGCGCGGTCAGCGCGCGGTCGAGTCCGCGGGCGCCTCGAACCGGGCGCTGTCCGCGGCGAAGACCGCGCGCAGCGAGTCGGGCGCGCTCGCGCGCAGCGAGCGGATGAGCGCGCCGACCCGGGTGCGCTGCTCGGGCTTGGACAGCCACGATTCGGCGCGGCGCAGTTCGGGCAGCGCCTCGCTCACGCGGCCGCTGGAGTGCAGCGCCATGCCGAACGCCAGGCGCGCCTCGCCCGAGCGCGGATCGCGGCGGATGCCGTCGCGCGCCAGTTCGAGCGCGATGTCGTGGCGCTCCAGTTCCTGGAACAGCTGGATGGCCTCGACGCGCGTGGCGGTGTCGTCCGGCTTGGCGCGCAGCCAGCGCCGGAACACGTTGCCGGCCGCGGCCTGCTGCTTCTGCTCGATGAGCACCTGCACCTGCCCGCGGTACGCCAGCACCTGCGTGGTGTCGCGCAGTTCGGCCTCGTGGTACGCGGCGAACGCGTCCTTGGGCCGGCGGGCGCGGCGTTCGAGGTTGCCCAGGTTGATGAGCGCGCCGGTCTCATTGGTGTCGAGATCGGCGGACTTGCGATAGGCGGTGCGCGCGTCGTCGTCGCGGTGGGTGGCGGCGAGCAACGCGCCCAGGTCGCGCCACGTGGCGCTGTTGGCGGGCTCCAGCGCCAGCGCACGGCGCAGCGCGCGCTCGCCGTCGGCGGGACGCTCGGCCAGGCTGTAGGCGAACCCCAGCCCGCGCCACGACGCCGCGTCGTCGGGGTCGAGCCGCACCAGGCGCTCGAGCTGCTGGATGGCGTGCGCGCTGTCGCCCTCCTGCGCCAGCGCCAGGCCCAGCAGGCGCGCCGCCTCGCGGTCGCCCGGGTGGTGCTCGATCTCGGCGGCGAACTCGAGCGCGGCGGCGTGGTGCTGTCCCACGCTCGCGTACAGCCGGCCCATGCGGAAGTGCGCCTGCGGAAGCTTCGGGTTCGCGCGCACGGCATTGCGGTAGGCGGTGATCGCGGCGGCGTACGCGCGCTGCTCCTCGAGCGAGAGCCCCAGCTGGTACTGCTCGATCGCCACCTGCTCGCGCGAACGCTGCAGCGAGTCGCCGGGATTCGGGCCGCCGGGCATGAGAATGGGCGCCGGCGCGGATTCGATCGAAGTGGAGTCGGGCCGCGCCGGCACGAACAGCGTGGGAACGTCGGCGCCGGAACGGCCGGCGGCGACCAGGGCGGCCATCGCGGAAGCGAGCAGGAACAGTCGGAGGGTGCGCATGTGGGCGGGCAGGTTAGCACGGCGGCCCGCCGGGGCGGCGACAGCGTTGTGTTAGGTTGCGCCGCCCCGGGCGCGGTGC
>JADLGX010000008.1 GCA_020849095.1 Candidatus Eiseniibacteriota bacterium | reverse complement strand
CGCCCTATCCCGAGGAGCACGGCGGCTGCGTGCTGTCGGCGACGATCAACCACTACGCGTACGCGTCGCTGCGCCCGCGGCGCGATTCGCGCCTCACGCTGGCGAGCCTCGACTACGACCTCGTGGCGAAGTACGACCATCCGCGCGGGCTAAAGTTCGACGGCACGCTCGACCTGCTCAAGGCCGCCGTGCGCGCGCTCAAGGTGAAGCGCGGCGCCGACCTGTGGACGCACTCCGACGCGCCTCCCGGCTCGGGGCTGGGCGCATCGAGCACGCTGATGGTGGCGCTGATCGGCGTGCTGCGCGAGTGGCTCAAGTCGGACCTGTCGCCCTACGAGATCGCCGAGCTCGCCTACAAGGTCGAGCGCGAGGACCTGAAGCTCGCGGGCGGAAGGCAGGACCAGTACGCCGCGGCGTTCGGCGGCTTCAACTTCATCGAGTTCAATCCCGACGGCACCGTGGTCACGCCGCTCAAGCTGCGCCGCGACACGCTCGAGGAGCTCGAGTACCGCCTGCTCATGTGCTACATGGGCCACACGCGCCAGAGCGCCAGGATCATCGAGCGCCAGACGAAGTCCTACCGTTCCGGCAAGACCTCGACCGTGCACGCGCTGGACTCGCTCAAGGCGCAGACGCTGCAGATGAAGCGCGCGCTGCTGCTGGGCCAGATCGATTCGTTCGGCGAGCTGTTGCACGAGGCGTGGGAGCACAAGAAGCAGCTCGACGAGGGCATCTCGACCAGCCACGTGGACAAGCTCTACCAGCTCGCCCGCAAGGAAGGCGCGATCGGCGGCAAGATGCCGGGAGCCGGTGGCGGCGGCTACTTTCTGCTGCTCACGCGCTTCGACCGCCGTCATCGCGTCGCGGCCGCGCTCGAGAAGGCCGGCGGCCAGGTGGTGCCGTTCGCGTTCGAGGCGCGCGGCATGCGTTCGTGGTCCGTCGCGCGGGAGCGCTGAGGACCGCGCCGTGACCGACGCGAAGGCATCGCGCCGCATCGCGCTGCTCGGCCCCCTGCACCCGTGGCGGGGAGGGCTCGCGCAGTACCTGGGCCTGCTGGGCGAGGCGCTGAAGGCCCGTGCCGAGGTGAGCGCGGTGACCTTCACGCGCCAGTACCCGGACTTCCTGTTTCCCGGCACCAGCCAGTTCGACCCGGATGCCCGCCGCCCGGATTTTCCCACCGCGTCGCTGCTGGACTCGATCGGCCCGCTGTCGTGGCGGCGCACGGCCGCGCACCTTGAGCGCTTCGCGCCCGCCGCCGTGGTGCTCAAGTGGTGGATGCCGTTCTTCGCGCCGTCGTTCGCGTCCAGCGTCGGCCCGCTGCGCCGCAAGGGCACGCGCGTGATCCTCGTGTGCGACAACCTGATCGCGCACGAGCCGCGCTTCTACGACTCGGCGTTCACGGACTGGATGATGCGCAACTCCGACGGCTACCTGGTCATGTCGGACTCGGTGAACCGCGACCTCGACACGCTCAAGAGCGGCGCGCCGCGCCGGCGCGTGCCGCACCCGTTCTACGCGCAGTTCGACCAGAAGCGCTTCGACCGTACGACCGCCCGCGAGAAGCTGGGACTGACCGGCGACGTGGCGCTGTTCTTCGGGTACGTGCGCCACTACAAGGGGCTCGACACGCTGCTGCAGGCGTGGCCGCTCGTGCGCGCGCGCCGGCCCGGCGCCACGCTGGTCGTGGCGGGCGAGTTTTACGAGAAACCCGAGCCCTACCGCGCGCTGGTGAACGCCGCGGGCGAGGGCGCGATCCGGCTGCTCGACCGCTACATCCCCGACGACGAGGTCGAGGCGCTGTTCCGCGCCGCCGACGTGACCGTGCTGCCGTACCGCAGCGCCACGCAGAGCGGCGTGACGCACGTGGCGTACGCGCTGGGCTGCCCGGTGATCGCCACGAACGTGGGCGGGATCACCGAGACCGTGCGCGAGGGCGAGACCGGGCTCACCGCGCCGCCGGGTGACCCGCGCGCGCTGGCCGACGTGATCGTGCGCTACTTCGAGCAGGGCATGGCGCCCGCCATGGCGCCGCACATCGCGAAGCTGCAGGCCGAGCATTCCTGGGAGGCGCTCGCGGACTCGACCGTGTCGCTGATCGACGAACTGAAGCCCTCGCGGGGCTGGGCATGACGCCCGACCGCGCTCCCACGCGCGTCACCGCGCGCCTCGTCGCCCTCGCCGCGTTCCTGCTGTTCGCGCTCACCGGCGGCGGACGCATTTCGGGCAGCGACGAAGTCACCATGTTCGAACTGTCGCGCGCCATGCTGCACGGCGGCATCGCGGTGCCCGAGGGCGCCACGCTCGGCGGGCCGGACGGCCGCTTCTACAGCAAGAACACCGCGGGGCAGGCGGTGCTCGCGCTGCCGCTGGTCGCGCTGGGCGAGACGGCGGCGAAGGCGGCCGGCTTCCGCGAGGGGCGCGCCGTCCTGGCGTCGCGCTTCGTGGCGTCGTTCCTGAACGCGTTCGTCACCGCCATCCTGCTGGGCGCGTTCTACGCTTTCGCGCGCCGGCTCGGCGTGCGCGCGCGCTCGGCGCTGGCGGCCACCGCGCTGCTCGGGTTCACGACGCCGCTGTGGGTGTACGCCAAGAGCTTCATGGCCGAGCCGCTCGAGGCGCTGGGCCTGCTGCTGGCGCTGGGCAACGCCGCGCTCGCGAGCGCCGGAGGCGCCCAGAAGCTGCCCTCCGAAAACCGACGTACGTGGTTCGCCGCGCTGGGCGCTTTCCTCGCGGTGAGCGCCAAGGCGAGCATGCTGCCGCTGGTGCTGCTGTCGCTCTCCGCCCTCGGATTCAAGCGCTGGCAGCGCTGGCTGGTGCCGCTGCTGGGCGTGGCGGCGGCGATCGCCGGGCACCTGTTCTACAACTTCGCGCGCTTCGGCGACGTGCTCCAGAGCGGCTACGGCGCGCAGCAGTCGGCGGCGGCGTTCTCGACTCCGCTGCTCGTGGGGCTGTACGGCCTGCTGATCTCGTCGGGCAAGGGCGCGCTGTGGTTCGCGCCCGCGCTGTGGCTCGCGTTCTCGGGCTTCGCCGAGATGGCGCGCCCGCGCGCGCACTCGAGCGAGCCGCGCCACGGCTGGCCGGCGCGCCGCGCCGCGGCCGCCGCCGTCGCCACGTGGGTGCTGGCGCTGGTCCAGTTCGGCACGTTCCAGCACTGGGCGGGCGACGGCTCGTGGGGGCCGCGCTACCTGGTGCCGCTGCTGCCGAGCGCGTTTCTCGCGGTGGCGTTCGCGCTCGAGACCGCGACGCGCGCGCGCAAGCGGCTGGCGTGGTTCCTCGCCGCGGCGGGGCTCGTGGGCACGCTGGGCGGCGTGGGCATTCATTACGGCGCCGAGATGCGCCGGGTGGGGGACTACCCGTACACGCTGGCGCTCGAGCATCCGCACTTCATGGAGGCGAGCCACTTCAATCCGCGCTTCAGCCCGCTCGCCGTGCACTGGGAGATGATCGGCGAGAACCTGACCTCACATATCGCGGGCAACGCGCCGGTGCTGGGGCAGGCGGGAGCCGGCGCCTCCGGCGCCGAGGGGTCCGTTGCCGCGGGGGTCGGCGACGCGCGTCTCGGGATCTCAGCCGCCGATCAAACCGCGCTGCTCGGCGGGTTCGACCTGTGGTGGATGTACGCGCGCTACGCGGGACTGCCCGGCGCGCCGCTGACGGCGGCGGCGTTGCTGCTGCTCGTCGCGTCGGCGATCGCCTGCGCCAAGGCGCTGGCGTCGGCCTCGCGCGAGGAGAACGCCGCGTGAAGGTGCTGACCGTGATCGTGCTGGGCTGGAACGGGCTGCAGCTGACACGCGAGACGCTCGATTCGCTGCGCGCCTGCCGCGTGCCCGAAGGCTGGCGCGCCCACGTCATGGTAGTGGACAACGCTTCGACCGACGGCTCGCCCGCGGCGATCGCCGCCGACTACCCGTGGGTCGAGCTGCTGGCCCTGAACGAGAACCGCCGCTTCGCGGGCGGCAACAACGTGGGGATCACGCACGCGCTCGATGCGGGCGCCGACGCCGTCATGCTTCTCAACAACGACGTGGTCGCCGACCCCGGCCTGTACGAAAAGCTGCTCGCCGCGCTGGCCGAGAACCCGCGCGCGGGAGCCGCGGCGCCGCTCATCTACCACGCCGCGCCCTCGTCGCTCATCTGGTACGCGGGCGGACGGTGCGAGCCGTGGTGGGCGCACACCTCGCACCGCGGCATCCGCGAGACCGACAGCGGCCAGTATCGCTCGATCGAGCGCACCGGGTACCTGACCGGCTGCTGCCTGCTCGCGACGGCCGAGTGCTGGCGCAAGGTGGGGCTGCTCGACGAGGCCTACTTCATCTACGCCGAGGACGCCGACTGGTCGCTGCGCGCGCGCGCGGCCGGGTTCGAGCTGCTGTTCGTGCCCACGGCGCGGCTGTGGCACCAGGTGAGCGCGAGCAGCGGGGGAGCGGCGAGCCCGTGGAAGCTCTACCAGCGCACGCGCGCCAACGCGCGGCTGTTCGCGCGCCACGCCCGCGCGCTGGCGGCCTTCACCGCGGGGCCGGCGTTCCTCGCGCAGTCGCTGGCGCTCTTGTCGCTGATGGCGCTGCGTGGGAACTTGGCGGCCGCCGGTGCGGTGGCGCGCGCGCTGGTGGACTCGGTGACCAACCGCAATCCCGCGGAGGTGAAGCTGTGAGGTGGCGTGCGCTGCT
>JADLGX010000007.1 GCA_020849095.1 Candidatus Eiseniibacteriota bacterium | reverse complement strand
TGGCCGAGCTGGCGGTGACGCACCCGAAGACCGGCGGGCTGTACGTGTTCATTCGCGAGAGCTTCGGCAACGCCGCGGGCTTCGTGTTCGGCTGGGCGAACCTGTGGGTGATCAAGCCGACGGTGATTGCCTCCATCACCAGCGTGTTCGCGCTCTACTTCTGCCAGGTGATGGGCTGGGGCAAGCCCGCCGAGTTCGGGGTGGGCGCGGCCGCGATCGCGCTGCTCACGCTCGTCAACTGGCTGGGTGTGAAGGAGGGCACGCGCACGCAATCGGTGCTCACCACGCTCAAGGTGATCGGCATCGCCGGGCTGTGCGCGGCCGCGTTCCTGGTGCCCGCGACGCACCCGGCCACTCCGCTCGCCGAGGGCGCCATGGCCGCCGACAGCACGAAGCCGCTGGTCACGGCGTTCTTCGTGGCCATGGTGAGCATCCTGTTCGCCTACGACGGCTGGACCGACTCCACGTACGTGGCGGGCGAGGTGGTGAACCCGCAGCGCACCATGCCCATCGCCATCGTGTGGGGCACGTGGCTGGTGATCGCGGTGTACGTCGTGACCAACTTCGCCTACTTCCACGTGCTCGGCGCCGAGGGCGTGCGCGGCTACGAGGCGGTGGGCTCGGAGACCATCCACCGCCTCATGGGCGACTGGGGAGCGCGCGCGCTGGCGGTGCTGGTGGCGGTCTCCACGTTCGGCACCACCAACGGCGCCATCCTGACCGGGCCGCGCGTCACCCAGGCCATGGCCGCGGACGGGCTGCTGTGGAAGCCGCTCGCCGCGCTCGACGCCCGGCGCGAGACCCCGGCGCTGGGGCTGTGGATCCAGGCCGTGCTGTCCATCGTGTGGCTGGGCGTGGCCGGCGGCTTCGACGACGTGTCGGGCTGGTTCGTGACCACGTCGTGGCTCTTCTACGGGCTCACCACCGCCGCGCTGTTCGTGCAGCGCTCGCGCGAAAAGGCCGGCCTCATCGAGCGGCCCTCGTACCGCACGCCCTTCTTCCCCGTGACGCCGGTGGTCTTCATGCTGGTCACCGGGGCCATCATCTACGCCGACTTCACCTCCAGCACGCCGCTCGTCATCGAGGGCGTCACCGGTCCGCTCGCGCAGGCGATCGGGCTGGTCCCGCGCGCCGGGCTGGGCGTGCTGATCGCGCTCACCGGCTTCCCGGTCTACTGGCTGTGGAAGGGCCGTCACGCGGGCAGGGCCTCGTGAGCGGCGGCGCGCGATGACTCCCAGCGGACCCTCGGCGCGCAGCGGCGCGCAGCCCGATCGCGGCGTCGCCCGCGGCGGCAGCGCCGAGGCCAAGCGCTACCTGGACCCCGCCGTGGTCGCGCGGCTGTCGCACCTCGACGTGCGCGCGCGGCTGGTGGTCGAGGGCTTCATCTCGGGCATGCACCGTTCGCCTTTTCACGGCTTCAGCGTGGAGTTCGCCGAGCACCGTCCGTACATGCCCGGCGATCCGCTCAAGAACCTCGACTGGAAGGTGCTCGCCAAGAGCGACCGCTATCTGGTCAAGCAGTACACCGAAGAGACCAACCTGCGCTGCCACCTGCTGCTCGACCTGTCGGGCAGCATGGGCTTCCAGTCGCCGCGCGCCTCGCTGAGCAAGCTGGAGTACGGCCGCTCGCTGGCCGCCGCGCTCGCCTACCTCATGCTGCGCCAGCAGGACGCCGTCGGCGCCATGATGTTCGCCGACGCGCCGCTGCAGTACGTGCCGGCGCGCTCGGTGAGATCCCACCTGGACGTGCTGCTGGCCACGCTGTCCACCGGCGCGCCGCAGGGCCGCACGCGGCTGGGCCCGGCGCTGCACGAGCTGGCCGAGCGCATCAAGCGGCGCGGGCTGGTCGTGCTCATCTCGGACCTCATGGACAAGCCCGAAGAAGTGCTCTCGGGACTGCAGCACTTTCGCCATCGCCACCACGAAGTGATCGTGTTCCACGTGCTCGATCCGGACGAGCTCGAGTTTCCCTACCACGACACCGCGACGTTCGTGGACATGGAGAGCGGCGAGCGCGTGACCACCGAGCCGTGGGAGATCGGCGCGCGCTACCGCGAGCGGCTCGAGGCGTGGCAGGCCCGGTACCGCCGCGCCTGCCGCGAGCAGCGCGTGGACTACGTGCCGCTCGACACGCGCACGCCGTTCGACCGCGCGCTGCTGGCCTACCTCGAGAAGCGGGCGACGCTGCTGTGACCTTTCGCGTGCTCGCCGTTCTCACGTTCGCCGCGGGAGCCGCCACCCTGTACCTGGCGCTGTTCATCATCGGCGTGCCGCCCGGCGCCGCGCCGGAGGCGCGCCACCTGCGCCGCATGAAAAACCGCACCACCGTGCCGCAGGCCTACACGCCCTACACGCTGGCCGACTTCCAGGCGCTGCCGCACGGCATTTCGCTCGAACGGCGCGCGCGCCGCGAGAGCACCGCGGTGAGCTTCGAGGGCTGGAACCAGCGCATGATGATGGCGGGTGACGGCGACGCCCACGTGGAGCTGGTGGCCACGCCGCGCGGCAGCGGCGGGCGCGACACCGTGTACGTGACGGGCGAGATCACCCCGGCGTTCCGGCGCAGGGGACGCTGGAGCTACGACCGGCTGCTCGCGCTGTTCCGCCCCAACCACGGCGGGCAGACGCCATGGGAAAGCGGCCCCGCGCGCGTGCGCGTGAGCGGCTGGCTGCTCTACGACTACCAGTACGATCATCCGCCCACGTCGTGGTCGCTCGAGAACGCGGCGCCGCGCGCCACCGGCTGGGAGATCCATCCGGTCACGCGCATCGAGCGCTGGGATGACGGCGCGTCCGCCTGGATCGAGGTGCCGCGATGAACTTCCTCAATCCGCTCGTGCTGTTCGGCCTGGGCGCCGCCGCGATTCCCATCCTGATCCACCTGTTCACGCGCCGACGGCCGCGCGAGGTGAAGTTCAGCTCGCTCGACTTCCTGGCCGAAGTGCACCAGAGCGAGATCCGGCGGCTCAAGCTCAAGCAGTGGCTGCTGCTGCTGCTGCGCACGCTCGCCATCGCCGCGCTCGCCCTGGCCATGGCGCGCCCCGCGGTGAAGGGCGGAGCGGGCGGTCAGTCGTCGAGCACGCTCGTGGCGCTCGTGGACGTGAGCGGCAGCATGCAGGCCACCGGCGCCGACGGACGCCCGCTGGCCGCCGCCGCGCGCCGCGCGGTGGACGACCTGCTCGCCGCGCTGGGACCGGGCGACGAGCTGCTGCTGGTGCCGTACGACCGCGCGCCGCGGCCCGTGTCCGAAAAGCCGCTCGGTGACGTGGGACGGTTGCGCGCGGCCGCCGCCGCGCTGACGAGCGGCGCGCACGTGACCGACCACCGCGCGGCGCT
>JADLGX010000006.1 GCA_020849095.1 Candidatus Eiseniibacteriota bacterium | reverse complement strand
TGAGGGCTTGAAAGAAGCGCATTCATTCCACAAGTAACGGCGCGAGCCATGTCTAGAAGCCTCTGGCTATCCGCCCCCACCTCCAGCCAGGGGGAGGCGTTGCGCCTGCCTCGGCCGATCCGGCCTGCCAAGGAGCGCCGAATTGCTTCGCATACGCTTCTAGCTGAGACTTGACTTCCGAGGACCAGTCCGGCTCATTACTGCCCATGCTCGTTGGTGTCAAAGTGGGAAGTGGAATCCCCTTCGGCCCCTTTCCTAGCCCCAGAGTAAAATTCTGCCAAGTTTCCCAGTTACGTCCGTCGTACGTGGAAACATGAGAACGCGTCTTGTCCGTCCGCAGGTGCAACCAGAACAGTACACTAGGAGGGCAATTCACCCCACTCCACGTTATGTGGATCTTCAGATAATACTTTGTAACTATGGTCTTGAAGTAGTCGACGTAGGTTCTGCAGTCCGTCTTGTACTCTCTAGTGAAATTTACATTTGGCGCCATACTCTTCCATGGGTCGCATCCGACTCTCACGACCGCGTCAACGGTTTTCTCTACGTCTGTGCTCGGCGTGACCGAAACCTGGCAGGCGCAGGAGAGCGGAAGGCGCTTAAGTGCTTGATTGACCAGAAGCGTCACAAGTGCCCAAAAAGAGGCATCTGTGGGCGGCGGAAATGGGAACGGCCAGGGGACAACCGGGTCTCCAACTGCGGGACCCCCAGGAGTCCAGCCCGGTTCAAAATCTGCTGCCCAATCTGCTGGCGCGCCCCCGGCAGCCAACAGGCCTGGAGTCGGCTCACCAATCTTCGGGCAAACGCAGGAAGGGCCGTCACACGCACAAGGCGAGCCGGGCACTGGAGTCGCCCTGTAGGAGACGCGGGCGTTGTGTCTCAAAGCCGGAATGCTCCGGTCTCGTCCAATGCTAAGCGCGATCTGGATTGGTGTGCCTGCGTGCACGCCCGACAGGCTCGCCAACAAAGACTTCGCCGCGCCGGACACTGAAACTTGGGATGCTCTGCTTTCCGAGTTGGCGGCAGATTGGCCATTGAGCGGCCGGACGTACACATCGTCGGCTGGGCTAGCGGACACACCCATGACAGCGCGAACGGCAGCACTCGGGGCCAAGGGCCCAGCGGAAGTGTGTGGTAAATCGTGAGTTACGTGGGGGGTGCCCCGGAGATTACTCTGGATCGCGCCGCCCGGGACCGGGTCATGCTCGGTCAGCCTAAGTCCTACCCCCAGGGTGTTGTCAGACATTATTCAGCCTCGCTTCGGCGTCAGGTAAATGTTCATGTTGACTACGGACTGAACCCCAGCGACAGCGGTGAGCTTAAGTCTTACTAGGGGGCCCACCGCCGAGGTGATGTTGCGGATGCTCACAATCGGGGTACCCGTGGTCAACGCAGTCATGGGCACGAGACTCACTGTGTCCATGTCCCAACTCGTCTCTAGCTCCACGACTGCCCCGCTGGTTCCCTCCTGGCTCTTCACGTCGACGATGAGCTGAGCTAGTTCGAAATCGGCAGGGAACCGCACCCACTCCGTTCGCATAACTGCGAGCGGAGCAGAGGCGTACGCGTAGTTCTTGAGCAGGTAGATGACGGACATGGGGTGCTCCTCACCCCGGCAACGTACAGACGCTGCCGGGGCAGGCGACGCGGATGCCTAGGTCGACTTCGGGGTCAGGTAAACCGAGAAGACGACGCTAGAGTTCGCTGCGGCAGTCATCAGTAGGCGCGCCATGGGGCCCATCCCAGACGTGATGTTCGAGATGGTGGTGCCCACACCGGCGATGGCCCCAGTTCCGGTCGTGTTCGTTGCGGAATCGGTGTCCCACGTGGTCTGGAGCGTGTAGCCCAGGTTGGTACCCGCGAGCATCGACTTCGCGACGACGACCAACTGCCAGTTCTCGAAGCCAGCGGGAATGGCGATCCAGTCCGTGGCCCAACTCTGGGCCGTCTGGCCGACAAACGTGAAGTTCTTCAAGAGAACGATCGGATCCATGTCCTCGTACCTCGCATTCCGGGTTGTGACTCCGACACGGCGGGGATGATCCAAGAAAGCGCAAGAACCGCAAGACCCCTGCTTCCGAAACCCGGGACCTAGGTCCCGGGAGCTCGCCCGAAGGAGGGCGAGTCGTGCTAGTGTACCGCAACTCTATTGGAGAAGCGTCATGACCAACGGGAAGTCGAAGCCCACAACTTCTTCGCAGACCGGGCCCAAGAACATTAAGAATGCAAACCACGACAGCAGCGCCCCTCAGCCGGGCGCACGCCCCACGGCGCAGTTCCACCCGCGTATAGACGCGAGCCCGGTTCGAGACGAACAACCGGAGGCTGTGAGGCGCTAATCGGCGCACCGGACGCTCGGCCCTGTCCTATGCAGGTCCCCCAGATTCCGGCACGTCTCCCTTGCCATGGGGGCGAGGCGGGTCCCTCTTAATGTAGAGGCTCACCGCAACTCGTCCGCTCCCAGCGCACGCGAGGCGAAACCGAAATGGCAGATCGGGGGGCGCGGCCAGAACGGTGTGTGTCCCAACCGCACCAATGCTGAGCAGTTGCGGGCCATGTATACACAGCCCGTCCTCAACGCGAGACTCTAGGTGGACGGTCAGATGGGGAACGCCTTCGATCTGGCGAACAACACCGGTCACGAAGCACTGGTCCCCGCCCATTGCTGGGAACCATCCCGAGTACAAACTTTCATGCCCGCCGAGATCGCCGTCGCTCATGAACATGCCCTCCAAGACTTTCGAGATTTGCCCGGAGGTGCCGACGAGTCAATCGGGTGGGGCTGGAGGCGGCGCTCCGAGAAGTCCTCACTTTCGGCGCTGAAGCGGTGCGCACTGCCGGGGGGTAGGCGTACGGGAGCGGGCGCCGGCGGGAGCCGGCGGCGGCGAAGCCCTGGTTCGAGTGCCGAGTCTCGTTTTGAGCGTGGCTACCGCGTCGCGCGGTCGCCAGTCGCTCACGCGGCGGTAGGTTCCTCGCCCTCGGGGAGCCTGTAGCTCCTCCCTTCGATGAGGATCACTTCGCTGTGGTGTGCGAGCCGGTCGATGACCGCCGCCGCGACCGTGGCGTCGTTGAACACGGACGCCCATTCTTTGAAGGCACGGTTGCTCGTCAGGATCACGGATCCGCGTTCGTAGCGGCCGGAGATGACCTGAAAGAGCAGATCTGCGCCAAGCCGGTCGATCGGGAGGTAGCCGAGCTCATCGATACAGAGAAGGTCGGGTGAGGTGTAGGCGCGCAGGCGCTTCATGAACGTGCCGTCGGCCTGCGCGGCCTGGAGGTGGTTGACGATGTTGACGGCGGTGGTGAAGAGGACGCGGTGTCCCCGCTGGCAGGCGGTGAGGGCGAGGGCGGAGGCGAGGTGGCTCTTGCCGACGCCGGTGCGGCCGAGGAAGACGACGTTGGTTTTCTTGGCGATGAACTCC
>JADLGX010000005.1 GCA_020849095.1 Candidatus Eiseniibacteriota bacterium | reverse complement strand
TTCCACATGTGGACTCCGGACGTCTACGAGGGCGCTCCCACGTCGGTGACCGGCTTCATGTCGGCGGGCGCCAAGGCGGCGGGCTTCGCCGCGCTGCTGCGAGTGGGCCTGCGCGCGCTGGGGCCGGTTCAGGCGGACTGGACGCACCTGATCGCCGTGATCGCCTTCCTCACGATGACGGTGGGCAACCTCACCGCACTGCTCCAGGGCAACCTCAAGCGCATGCTGGCCTACTCGAGCATCGCGCATGCGGGCTACATCCTGGTCGCGGTCGCGGCCGGCGGGTCCGAGGCGGCCTCGGCGGCCGTGTTCTACCTGGCCACCTACTCGTTCATGAACATCGGCGCCTTCGCCGTGCTGACCATGATGGGCAAGGGCCGCGAGGAACGCGTGCTCATGTCCGATCTGTCGGGACTCGGTTTCCGCCAGCCCGCGCTGGGTCTGGCGCTCACCGTGTTCATGCTGTCTCTGGCCGGCATTCCGCCGCTCGCGGGCTTCATGGGCAAGCTGTACATCTTCGGCGAAGCCGTGAAGCACCCGCAGCTGCTCTGGCTCGTCGTGGCCGGCGTGCTCAACAGCGTCGTGTCCGTCTACTACTACCTGCGCGTCACCGTCGCCCTGTACATGAAGGAGCCCGAAGGCGAAGTCGTGGGCATCTCGTGGGGCGTTCCGGCCGTGCTGGCCATCGTGCTGACGCTGGCGGCCACGCTGTACTTCGGCCTCCAGGCGCAGTCGCTGTGGGTCCAGGCGCAGAACAGCGTGCTCGGCCTTCTCTAGGCCACACTCCGAACGATTCGGGCCCGGTGGCAGGACGCCGCCGGGCTCGCGTCGTTTGGGGGGAGCGGCCCGCTCAGCGCGGGGCGGAGGGCAGGCGCAGCAGCAGCGCCGCGGCCTCGTCGCCGTGAGCCAGCGCCGCGATGCCGTCCGGCACCACCACGAGCGCGTGCGCGCGCGACTGGGGCGTGAGGTGACCCGACACCTGCGCCCCGGCGGGAACCGCCCACAGCGCGCCCAGGCGCCATTCCAGCGCGCAGCGCACGAAGTCCGTACGCCCCTCGCGGGACTCCACGGCGGCGGCGATGCGGACCGGCACGAGCGGGCGGTCCAGGCCGGCGAAGCCCTGGAGCCGGCGCAGCGCCGGGCGCACGAGCGCCTCGAACACGCACGCCACCGAAGCGGGATTGCCGGGCAGCCCGAAGAACAGGCTGCCGCCCGAGCGGCCGAAGGCCTGCGGGCGGCCGGGACGCATGCCCACGCGCCAGAGTTCGATGCCCCCGAGTCCCTCGAGCGCCAGCTTGACCGGGTCGAAGTCGCCGGCCGAGACGCCGCCGATCGTGAGCACGACATCCGAGAGCGCGGCGGCTTCCCGCACGCGGGCCTCGAGGCGCGCGGGATCGTCGCGCAGCCGTTCGGCCACCACCAGCGTTCCGCCCGCCTCCGTCACGAGCATCGAGAGCATGGGCAGGTTGCTGTCGCGGATCGTCCCCGGCCGCAGTTCCTCGGCCGGATCGAGCAGCTCGTCGCCGGTGGACAGGATGGACACGCGCGGCGCGGGCGAAACGCTCAACTCGGCGAAACCGAGCGAGGCGGCGAGGGCCAGGTCGTGCGCCGACAGCTCGCGCCCCGCCTCGAGCGCCACCTCGCCGGCGGAGACGTCCGCGCCGGCCGCGCGGATGTGGTCGCCCGCCCGCGCGGGGCGGGAGAGCAGCACCTGTTCACCGGCGCCTTCGCCGAGCCGCTCGCCCTCCTCGAAGGGCACCACCGCGTCGGCGCCCTCGGGCAGCGGCGCGCCCGTCATGATGCGCACGGCGGTGCCGCGTTCGAGCGCCGCCTCGAGCCCATGTCCCGCGGCCACGACGCCCGTCACCGCGATGCGGACGGGAGCGTCCGCCGTGGCGGAGGCGGTGTCGGCGGAGTGGAGCGCCCAGCCGTCCATGGCCGAGTTGCGGAACGGCGGCAGCGCGTGCGGCGCGATGACGGCGCGGCGGAGCGCGCGTCCGGAGCAGCGCGCCAGCGGCTCGAGCGTGGCGCCCAGAGGGGTGGCGGATTCGAGCACCCGCCGGCGCGCCTCGGCGTAGGAGATCGAGCGGGAGGGAAGCGTCACGCGCCGCGCTTGCGCCGCGTGGTGGCCGGGCGGGTCGCGGCCCGGGCCGCCGCTCTCGGCGTGGCGCGCGTCACGGGTTCGGCGCGGCGATAGGCCCCGCTGCGGCCCCCGGTCTTCTCCCAGAGCGCGATCTCGCCGATCACCATGCCGCGATCCACGGCCTTGAGCATGTCGTAGAGCGTCAGCGCGGCGGCGGCGACGGCGTGCAGCGCCTCCATCTCGACGCCCGTCCGGGCCGTCGTGCGGGTGCGCACCTCGATGCGGACGCCAGGTCCGGTCGGGTCGAGGTCGAAGGTCACGTCCACCGCTTCCAGGGGGACCGGGTGGGCCAGCGGGATCACCTCGCTGGTGCGCTTGGCCGCCATGACCGCCGCCAGGTGAGCGGCCGCGAGCACGTTGCCCTTGGGGGCCTGGTCGCGGGTCAGCAGGTCCAGCGTGTCGCCGTGCATGGACACGTGCCCGCGGGCGACGGCCTCGCGGACGGTGGCTTTCTTGGCCGAGACGTCCACCATGCGGACCCGGCCCTGAGCGTCGAGATGCGACAGTCGTTTGTTCATGGGAATCGGAAGATAGGCAGGGGTGTCCGGGCGGGTCAATCGCGGGCTGTTTCCCTTTCGGTTATTGACACCGTCCGGTCGTCCCCCGTACCGTCCTCCATGCGCGATTGTTCGCGCGCCCCTATGAACTCCCATCGACGCCCTCCGATCTCTGCCCGACACGCCTTTGCGCTGGCGTTCGACCTTGCCGTGCGGCGCGACACGCTGCACTCGATGGTCGTGCCACTCGCGCTCTGGGCGCCCTGGACGCTCGCTCCCGCCCTGGTGCCGCTGGTGTTCCCCCAGGCGCAGGTGAGCCAGCTCCTCCTCGTGCAGGCGGCGAGCAACCTGTTCACGTTCCTCTCGTTCGTGATCGTGACCGCCATGCTGCGCTTCCGCGCCGCCTCGGTCTTTCACGGCGGGCAGGATGCGGACCCGGCGCCGGTCCGCGAGTGCTATCGCCAGGGCATGCAGCGCGTCCCCGCGCTCTACCTGACCGAAGTGCTGCGCAACATCGCCTTCGGAATCTCGTTCAGCATGCTTTTCGTGCCCTTCCTCTACCTGGGCTTCAAGCTTTCTCTGGCGACCGAGGCCGTCGTGCTGCGCGGCGAGAGCCCGCTCAAGGCCTTCTCGCGCTCGTATCACCTGACCGACGGACGGTTCGAGCGCTGGCTCGAGATGATCGCCATGTCGGTTCTTCTGATCGTGCCGGTGTGGTTCCTCTGCGTGGTGGGATTCCTCGTCGTGCAGGGGAGCAGCTGGAACACGTGGCTGTCGGTGGGCTCGTTCCTGAGCGCGGCACTCATGCCGATCGTCCAGTACGCGTGGTCGTTCTTCTACCTCCGGCTGGACGAACTGGACCAGGCCGAGACCGAAGCGAACGCCGCGGTTCCCGCGCCGAGCTTCCTGCCGGCCCGCAAGGTCGCGGGCGCTCCGCAGCACAAGCTGCGGTTGGTCGAGTCGCCGCGCCGCGACGACGACCCCTCGCTTTAGGCCGGTTTCGCCTCCTCTTGCCCCGGCTCCGGCCGGTGTGGCAACTTGAAACGGTCGGCCTCGAGGCGCATCCAAGCGCCCGAACCCAGCCTGCGAGAACCGTCCCCAGCCCGATCGAGGAAACCGTGAGCCCCCGCAATCGTGGCGGCCATCCCGGCCGTGCCGCGGCCCCCGCCGCGGGAGACGTATCGCTGCGCCCCATCCTGGGAGCGAGCGCGCGGATGCAGCGACTGCTGCGGCTCGTGTCCCGGGTCGCGCCCACCGACAGCACGGTGCTGGTGCTGGGGGAGAGCGGAACGGGCAAGGAACTGGTCGCGCGCTCGCTGCACGTGCTGTCGCGCCGGGCCCAGGCTCCCTTCGTCGCGGTCAACGTGGGCGCCATCCCCGAAGCGCTCATGGAGAGCGAGCTGTTCGGGCACGCGCGCGGTTCTTTCACCGGGGCGACGGCCGAACGCATGGGGCTCGTCGAGGAGGCCGACCACGGCACGCTGTTCTTGGACGAGATCGGCGACATGCCGCTGCCGACCCAGGTGAAGCTGCTGCGCATGCTCGAGAACGGCGAGGTGCGGCGCGTGGGCGAGAACACGCCGCGCATGGTGGACGTGCGCGTCGTGGCGGCCACCCATCGAGACCTGCAGTCGCTGGTCGCGGACGGGCGGTTTCGCGCGGACCTGTACTTCCGGCTCAACGTGGTGCAGCTCGACCTGCCGCCGCTGCGCGAGCGGCGCGAGGACATCGGGTTGCTCGCGTCGTTCTTCCTCGATCGCGCGGCGCAGAAGCAGCGCCGTGGGCGGCTGGAGTTCGCGCCCGAGGCGATGGCGCTGCTGCAGCGCTACGACTACCCGGGCAACGTGCGCGAGCTGGAGAACGCGATCGAACACGCGGTGGCCCTGACCGAGGGCGGCGAGATCGGCCCGCACGACCTGCCCGCGGCGATCCGCACTCCGCGCATGCTTCCGCTGTCCGGCGTTCCGGGCGCGCCGTCGCACGCCTTCGGCGGTCCGCAGCAAGCGCCGCCGGAGCCGGCGAGAAACGCCGAAGCGGACACGCGTCCGCTGGACGTGGTCCTGCGCGAGCACGTGCTGGCCGCGCTCACCCGCCATCGCGGCAACGCGACCGCGGCCGCGAAGCAGCTGGGAATCTCGCGCACGACCATGTGGCGCATGCTCAAGCGCTGGGGCGTCTCGCGCTCCGCGATCAAGGGGAGCTGACGGTGGCGAGCGAACGGCGGTACTACGACGACGGCTACACGGCGAGCTTCACGGGCAAGGTCGCCGGAGTCGGGGAGCACGACGGGCGTCCGGCGGTGGAACTCGAGGAGTCCTGGTTCTATCCCGAGAGCGGCGGCCAGCTGGGCGATCACGGGAGCATCGGCGAGTCCCGCGTGCAGGACGTGCAGGCCGGCGCCGATGGCCGGGTCTGGCACGTGGTCGACACGCCGCCCGCGGCCGCCGAAGTGCCCTGCGAGGTGGACTGGGCCCGGCGCTTCGACCACATGCAGCAGCACACCGGGCAGCACGTGCTGTCGGCCGCCCTGGAGCGCGCGCGCGGCTGGGCCACGCTCAGTTCCACGCTGGGCGAAGAGCGCAGCGTGATCGAGATCTCCTCCGCCGAGGTGAGCTGGCGCGACATCGAGCATCTCGAGACCGCGGCCAACCGCCTGCTGTGGGAGGACCGCCCGATCGTCCTGCACTGGACGGACGCGGCGGGTGTGGCGCGGTTCGCGCTGCGAAAGCCGCCCCAGGTGGAAGGGCGCATCCGCATCGTCGAGATTCCCGACTGGGACCTGTCCGCCTGCGGCGGCACGCACACGCGCCGCACGGGCGAGGTGGGTGTGATCAAGGTGGTGGGCTGGGAGAAGGTGCGCGGCAACGTGCGGCTGTCGTTCCTGTGCGGCGAGCGCGCGCTCCGGGACCACGCGTGGCGAACCGAGTCGCTGCTCGAATCGGCGAAGAAGCGCACGCTCAAGGACCGCGACCTGATCGCGCACCTCGAGCGCGCGGCCGAGGAGCGCGACGAGCTGTCCAAGCGGCTGCGCGAACTGCAGGCCCGGCTGCTGGCGGACGAGGCGCGCGCCCGCGTCGGCACGCCGCCTCAGCCGGTCGCCGAGCTGGCGGAGACGCGCTCGCGCGAGGAGGCCCGCGCCTTCGCGCTGGCCTGCCTGAGCGCGGGAGCGCCGTGGGTCGTGAGCGGGGCGCTGGCGCCGGAGCCGGTGCTGGTCGTGGCCCGGGCGAAGAGCCACCCGGCCGATCTGAAGGCATTGCTGCCCGAACTGCTCGCCGCGTCGCGCGGCAAGGGCGGCGGGAGTCCGGACCAGCTGCAGATCGCGGCGGCGGATGCCGCGGGCGCGAGCGCGGGATTCGAGCGGGCCCGCGCAAAGCTGGCGCAGGGCTGAAAAGCGAAACCCCGCGGCGAGCGCCGCGGGGTTTCGTGCGTCACTTCTTGTTCTTGGCCGGCGGCGCCTTCTTGGGCGCGGGTTTCTTCGGCACGGCGGCCTTCTTGGTCACGGGCTTGACCGGCGCGGGCTTCACGACCGGCTTGGCGACCGGGTTCACCTTGACCGCGATTCCCTTGGGCTTCATCCGCGCGACCGCCGGGGCGGAGGCGGCCGGCTTGGGGCGCGACGAGGCAGAGGCCGCGGCGCGATGGCGCTGCGTGTTGGCCGAGGGGCGCGGCGTTCCCGCGAGCGGCATGGTCTGCCGGCCCTGCAGGTACGGGTTCTTGGCGAGCGCCGCCTTGCGCGCGCGCACCCGCTCGTCGTCGTAGATCGCGGTCTGCTGGATCTGCGACGGCTTGAGCAGGTAGTCGAAGTCCGGCAGGAGCACGCGCGGAATGGCGCGGCCCACGAACCGTTCGATGGCCGCCAGGTGGCGCTGCTCCTCGGGAGCCATCAGCGTGAAGGCGTCGCCCTGCGCGTCGGGGCGGCCCGCGCGGCCGATGCGGTGCACGTAGTCCTCGGGAGTGGGCGGCACGTCGAAGTTGACCACGTGCGCCACGCCGGCCAGCTCGAGCCCGCGCGCGGCGAGGTCGGTGGTGACCACGATCTGCAGGCGGCCCCGCTTGAGGTCCTCCATCGCGCGCTCGCGCTCGGTCTGGCTCTTGCGCTCGTGCAGAGTGGCGACGGCGTACTTGAGCCGCTCGAGCTGGCGCGCGAGCCGGTCGGCGCCTTCGCGCTGGCGGGTGAAGACGATCGTGCTGCGCACTTCGCCCGAGCGGGAGAGCAGCCGGTCGAGCAGCTGGATCTTGAGGTGCTTGGGCACCTGGTAGATGGCGTGGGTGATGCCGGTGCTGGGCTGCGGCGAGGTGAGATCCACGCGCACCGGTTCGATCAGCGCTTCCTTGGCCAGGCGGTTGAGCTCGGCCGGCATGGAGGCCGAGAAAAGCAGCGTCTGGCGCGTTTCCGGCAGCAGCTTGAGCAGCTTGCGGATGTCGGTGGCCTGGCCCATGTCGACCATGCGGTCGGCCTCGTCGAGCACGAGGATCTCGACGTCCTCGAAATCCATCGCCTTGCGCTCGTGCAGCTCGAGCAGGCGGTCGACGGTGGCGATCAGGACGTCGACGCCCTGGTCGCGCAGCATCTTCTCCTGCACGACGAGCGGCGCGCCCATGTGCGAGATCCCGACGCGCAGCTCGGTGAACCGCGCGAAATCGCGCGCGTGCGTTTCGACCTGCGTGGCGTGCTCGCGCGTGGGCGTGAGCACGAGCGCGCGCAGCTTCTGGGGGCCGTCGAGGAGGCGGGCGAAGCCGGGGAGCAGGAAGGCGCCGGTCTTGCCCGAACCGCTGGGCGCGTTGCCGATCAGGTCGTTGCCCTGAAGGATGACCGGGATGGCCTTGCTCTGGATGGCCGTGGGTTCGGACCAGCCGGCCGCGCGAACCGCCTGGACCAGGGGCGCGGGCAGGCCGAGCGTGTTGAACATCATCTGTCGAGACTCCGATATGTCGGTGGCACGCGCCGGGGAGGGGGACTGGCGCCGGGCCAAGGGGGGTGCGAGGTGTGAGAACGCCACAGGTTACGGGCCGCCTGCGGGCCGTTCAACAGAAACGTTGCCCCCGTTTTGGCGGCTTTGTCAGGCTTTCGGCCGCTTGCGCGCCGTGGCGGCCCTGCGCTGGCAGTCCGGGCACCAGAACGTGGCGCGCCCGGCCTGCACGAAGCGCCTCACGGGGGCGCCGCACGAACGGCAGGGTTGGCCCGCTCGGTCGTACACGAGCAGCTGGTCGCCGTACTGCCCCGGCTCGTTCCAGATGGTGCGGTAGGTGCTGAACGTGGTGCCCATGCGGCTCACCGCGTCGCCCAGCACGCGCGTGATCTCGGGGGCGATGCGGCTCCACTCCTCGGGAGTGACCGCTCCGGCGGGGCGCCGGGGATCCACACGGCTGCGATGCAGGATCTCGCTGGCGTAGATGTTGCCGATGCCCGCCAGCTTGCGCTGGTCGAGCAGGAACGTCTTCACCGCCACGCGTGAGCGGTGCGCGGCGTCGAGCAGCGAGCCGGGCGTCGGCGGGTGTTCGAGCGGATCCGGACCGAGCAACCGCACGCTGGGGTCGTCGGAGAGACGGGCGAGCGGGACGATGCGAAGCATGCCGAAGCGCCGGATGTCCTGGTACCAGAGGCGCGAGCGGTCGGCGAACTCGAGCCGCAGGTGCACGTGCGGCATCTCGGCGTCGAGCGAGTCCTCGCTGGCGGCCGCGAACAGCCAGCGCCCGCTCATGCCCAGATGGGAGAGCAGCGTGTGGCCGTCGTCGAGGTCGAGGAAGAGGAACTTTCCCGTGCGCCGTGGCGCCGCGAATGCGCGTCCCTCGAGCCGGTGCGGCAGCCCGGCGAGCGTTTCGCTGCGCAGGCGGTGACGCGACACGTTCGCGTTCGCGATGCGCCGGCCGGGAATGTGATCGGCCAGCATGCGGCGAACGGTTTCGACCTCGGGCAACTCGGGCATGCCCGCAGGGTTGCGGAGTGATCGCGGTGAGGTCAAGCACGGCCGGCCCGCACATCCCGCATTGCGCCTCCTTTCGGGGGCGTGGCATCCTGCGCGGGAGACCTCGGCATCTGCCCACGGGCACCTGCGGGGAGGGAGCTGGAAGGATATTCGGGAGAGCACTGGGGAGAATCATGGACGATCGCGCCCGTTTCGAGGAGTTCGCGCGGCTCGCCACCGAGCAGCGCAACCCGCACACGCTGGACCTGGACACGCTCGACGTGCCCGAGATCCTGCAGCGCATCAGCGCCGAGGACCACACCATCGCCGACGCCGTCGCGCGCGAACTGCCGCACATCGCCATGGCCGTGGACTTCGTGGTGGCCTCGTTCCACGCCGGTGGAAGGCTGATCTACGTGGGAGCGGGCACGAGCGGCCGTCTGGGCGTGCTCGATGCCTCCGAATGCCCGCCCACGTTCGGCTCCGATCCGGACCAGGTGCTCGGCGTGATTGCCGGCGGCTACACCGCCGTGGTGCGCGCCGTCGAAGGGGCCGAGGACCGGCGCGACGAAGGCTCGCGCGCGATGGACGATCTCGAGGTGGGAGCCGAGGACACCGTGGTGGGAATCGCCGCGAGCCGGCGCACGCCCTACGTGGTCGCGGCCATCGAACGAGCGCGCGATCGCGGCGCGCGGACGGTGTACCTCACGTGCACGCCGCGGGAGGAGTTCGAGATTCCCGTGGACGTGGCCATCTGCCCCGTCGTGGGTCCCGAGGTGCTCATGGGATCGACGCGCATGAAGGCGGGCACCGCGCAGAAGATGGTGCTCAACATGATCTCGACCGCGGCATTCGTGCGCTCGGGCAAGGCGTACGAGAACATGATGGTCGACCTCATGGCGAACAGCCAGAAGCTGGTCGAGCGCAGCCGGCGCACGGTGATGAACGTGGCGGGCGTGGACTACGACGAGGCCGCGCACGCGCTCGAGGCCGCCGGCAAGAGCGTCAAGACCGCGATCGTGATGCTCAAGCTGCGTTGTGACCGGGTCGAGGCCGAGCGCCGTCTGCACCAGACCAACGGCTTCGTGCGGCGCGCCATCGAGATGGCGCGCGGAGGGGACGCGCGCCCGTGAGGCGCGGCTCCGGCTGGCTCGCGGCGCTGCTCGCCGTCTCGCTCGCGGCCTGCTCGCCGCGCGCCCCGCAGCGCACCGTGGTGGAGTTCTGGCAGCCGTTCGAGGCGGCGCGCTACGACAGCCTGGTCGCGCGCTTCGAGCGCGAGAATCCCTCGCTGTCCGTGCACGTGCGTGAAGTCTCCGCCGCGGACATGCGCGACACGCTCGCGGCGGCCCTGGCGAACCGGATCGTGCCCGACCTGTGCGTGCTCGATTCCACCGTCCTGCCGTCCCTGCTCGAGAGCGGCCAGCTGAGCGACTGGAGCGCCGGGGTGGCCGACCTGCGCGACTCCCTCTCCGGCTGGGAGCCCTGCCGCGTCGGTGACGCGATCTATGGCATGCCCGGGCTGCTCGACACGCGAGTGCTCTTCTACGACGAGCGTGCGTTCGAGCGCGCCGGCCTCGATCCCGCGGAGGCGCTGGCCGACTGGGACGCGATCGAGCGGACCGTGGCCCGGCTGGGCAAGTCGCTTCGCGTGCCGGGCTGGGGGCTCGCGCGCGATCAGGTGTACGCCGCCTCGTGGCCGTGCGTTCGCGCCACGGGTGAGCCCGACTCCCTGCTCGCGGCGCACGGCGTGCCCGGCGCCATCGGATTGCAGCGCCTCGTGCGCATCCGTCACGTCGCGCGCGTCGCGTCGCAGGATTCGCTCGAACTCGCGTTCGTGCGCGGCGAGCTGCCGCTGCTGCTCGCCGGCCCGCGGCTCGCGAGCCGGCTGGGCGCCGCATCGCACGCCCCGCGGTGGAGCGCCGTGGTGCTGCCGGCCGCGAACTCCCCGAGCGTCGCCGCGGGAGCGAGCGCGGCGCTGGCGAGCTTCACGCGCTCGGCCCACAAGGAAGGGGCGCTGCGCTTCGCCCGCCACCTGGTCTCGCCGGCGAGCGCACAGGAGGCCGCCGCGCGCTTTCCCGAGTGGCTGCCCTCGAGCCGCGAATCCTGGCCCGTTTGCGCCGCGACGCCGGCACTGGCCGCCCAGCCCTACTGGACCGCTTTCGGTCCCGCCTCGGCGCGGGACGTGAGGGACCGCCAGATCTGGACGCGCGAGCTGACCGCGGCCCTCTTCGGGGAGCTCGACGCGCGAGTCGCGATGGCGGCCATCGCCGCGGCGCTGGATTCGACCGGGGCGGACGCGCCATGAAGCGGCACGGCACCGTCTGGGACCGCGTCGCCTCGTACCGCACGGCGGGCGAGCGCCTCGTGATCGGGCTCATGACCGGCACGTCCGCCGACGGCGTGGACGCCGCGCTCGTGCGCTTTCGCGGTCACGGGCTCGACGCCACGCACGAAGTCGTCGCGTATCGCGAGACGGCGCTTTCCGCGGCGCTTCGCGCCGAGGTGCTCGACCTGGCGGGCGCCGCCGAACTCGCGCCCGAGAGGCTGATGCGGCTGGACGCCGCGCTCGGCGACACGTATGCCGATGCCGTGGCCGCGCTGCTTCGCGACGCGCGCGTGGCGCCGTCCGCCGTGGCGGCGATCGGCTCGCACGGGCAGACCGTCCGCCACCTGCCGCGCGGCGAGAACGGCGGCCGGGCGCTCACGCTGCAGCTGGGTTCGGCCGCGGTGCTCGCCGAGCGCACGGGCATCGACGTGGTGTCCGACTTCCGCACGCGCGACACGGTGTGCGGCGGAGAGGGCGCGCCGCTGGTGCCCATCGTGGACTGGTGGCTGTTCCGCGACGCGCGCGAATCGCGCGTCCTGCTCAATCTGGGGGGCATGGCCAACGTGACCCACCTGCCGGCGGGCTGCGGACTGTCCGGCCTGCTGGCGTTCGACACCGGGCCGGGCAACGCGGTGCTCGACGGGCTGGTGGCGGAAGCGAGCGCCGGGCTCGCGCGCCAGGACGAGGGCGGGCGCATGGCGGCCCAGGGCCGCGTGCACCAGGGCCTGCTCGAGGAGCTGCTCGCGGACCCGTTCTTCGCGGTCGCGCCGCCGCGCTCGACCGGACGCGAGCGATTCGGGGAGGCGTACGCGCGCCTGCTGCGCGAGATCGCCGAGCCGCTCGGACTGTCGCTCGAGGACATGCTCGCGACCGCCGCCGAACTCACGGCCGCGAGCGTCGCCGATGCCGTCGCGCGCTTCCTGGAGCCGCGCGGCGGAGTGGACGCCGTCTACGCGAGCGGAGGAGGGGTCCGCAACGCCACCCTCATGGTGGCGTTGCGCCGCCGGCTGGAAGGCACCAGAGTGGCCCGGCTCGACGAACTCGGAGTGGCGAGCGAAGCCAAGGAAGCGCTCGCGTTCGCGCTGCTGGCGCACCTGACGCTGTGCGGCCTGCCGGGCAACGTGCCCGCGGCCACCGGCGCCCGTGTGCCGGCCGTGCTCGGTCACATCACACCCGGCGTCGCGCCGGGAGAGGAGCAGGAATGATCGTGGCGTTTCTCCGGCGCGCGGCCCTGACCGCGGGCGTGTTCACGCTGGCTCTCGCATTCCCCGGCGCGCGCGCCGCGGCTCAGTCCTCCGAGCCCGCGTTCGACATCGGGCTCGCCGTGGACGTGGACTCGGTCACCGTCGAGCCGCTCGGCGAACTGGCGCTCGCCTGGCGCGCGCCCGACGGCAACGAGCGCACGCTCTCCATCCGAGAGCCTCTGCGCATCCGCCTGTCGGGAGCGCAGCTGATCGTCGAGGGCGCCGGAAGGCCGAGAGCGGTGCCGCTCGCCATTCTCGAGGTGCCGGACACGCTGTGGCTGGGAAGCGCCGGCGACGAGGCGGGCAACGGTGCCCGCTTCCTGTGGAACGGCAGGCACTGGCGCGGGCGGTTCAAGGTGTTCCCGAGCCCGCGCCGCAAGCTCACGCTCGCCACGCGCCTGTCGCTCGAGAACTACCTGCTCGGCGTGGTGCCGGGCGAGATCGGCGCCCTGCGCGATTCCCTGATCGAAGCGGGGCGCGCGCAGGCGATCGCGGCCCGCAGCTACTCGCTCTTCTATCGCGGGCGGCGCGGCGCCGAAGGGTTCGATCTCTACGCCACCGTCGAGGATCAGGTCTACGGGCCCGTCGAGAGCGAGCGCCCGCTCGCGACGCGCTGTGTCGAGACGACGCGCGGCATGACGGCGCTGGCCGACGGCGCGCCGATCCGCGCCAACTACTGCTCGACCTGCGGCGGCGTGTCGGCCGAAGTGTGGGAGGCCTGGCCCGCCGACGCGCGGTCGTACCTGCGCAGCGGCGCGGACCAGGGCGTGGGGCAGGGGGACCACTGTGCGCTCTCGCCCCAGTACCGCTGGCGTGAGGAGTGGACGGTGGCCGAGTTCGCCGCCAACCTCGCCCGGTTCGGCCCGGCCCAGAACCTGGCGCTGCCGGCCGCGGGCGTGGGCGACCTGCAGGACGTGCGCGTGGATTCGCGCTCGCGTTCCGGGCGGGTCTGGCGGCTGCGTGTCACCACCACGACGGGTGAAATCATGATTCCCGCCTACTCGCTGCGGCAGGTGCTGAGGAGGCCCGGCAACTCCAATGGCATCCTGAGATCAAACCTCTTCAAGATCGCCGCCCGGCGGGACGCGGGCGGGCGTGTGACGTCGATCGTGGCCAGTGGCGCGGGTTCCGGGCATGGTGTGGGGCTCTGTCAGACGGGCGCTCTGGCCATGGCGCGTGGCGGAGCGAAGGCCGAGAGTATCCTCGCGCACTACTATTCGGGCAGTGAGCTGCGGCGCCTCTACTGAAGTTTTCCCGGGCAGAGACGAGGATCCCTTTGACACGCGCTCGCCGCGCGGCTATTTTCCGCGGCCTTGGCGTGTGGTGGGTAGTGGACATCGCGCTTCAAGAGCGGGGTTGTAGTTCAGTTGGTTAGAACGCCTGCCTGTCACGCAGGAGGTCGCGGGTTCGAGTCCCGTCAACCCCGCCATAATTTTCTCGGCTCGAGCGCGGTTCTCTCGCCGATCCCGGATACGCCGGCCTTCACGGGCCGGCGTTTTTCTGTGCCCCCGAGGGTGGCCAAACCGCCCAAACGGAGGCGGCCTTTTCCATTGACCCCCCGGGGGCGGTCCGTATACTGCGCGTGCTTTCAGGAAAAACTCGCGCTTCATCGGCGAGACGACCCCGTATTCACGAACTGCATCCGGCTTCTTTCGAGGGTGACATGAAGCGCAAGAAGGGCGAGGGCGACGACGACTTCGACGTCTTCGGTGACGAAGCGAACAGCGAATTCGGCGAAGAAGAAGTCGACGACGAAGAGGGCGATCTCTACGACGACGAACTCGAGGACGATGACGAGTTCGGCGACGAAGACGACGACGAGTTCGGCGAGGATTTCGACGGCGAAGAAGACTTCGAGGGCGAGGAAGACGAGTTCGGCGAAGACTTCAGCGACGACGAGTAGCGGCTGGAGCGGTATCTCGATGCCGGCGGCGCCCCGCTTCGGGTGTTGCCCGGCAGCGGACGGCCCCATCGGAGGTGGCTGAAGTCATGACGGGATTCGGTCCTCACCTCATGCTCGACGGGTATGGGTGCGACAAGGAGCGGCTCACGGATCTGAACCTGATCTATCGGATCCTCGAGGAACTCCCGGCCCGCATCGGCATGACCAAGATCATGCCGCCCTACGTGTTCAAGTACAGTGGGCTCAAGCCTGAGGAGTGGGGCCTGTCCGGCTTCGTCCTCATCGCCGAGAGCCACATCAGCATCCACACCTTTCCCGAGAAGAGCATGACCAGCATCGACGTCTTCTCGTGCAAGGCCTTCGACACCGAGTACGCGGCCGAGTACCTCAAGTCCTCGTTCTCCATGACCAAGGTCGACTGCAATGTGTTCGATCGCGGCACGGAGTTCCCCCAGGACATGAGTGATTCCACCGGCCTCGTGCGCGCTCAGCGCCGGCGCGTGGGACGCCCCGCGGCCCGCCCGGCGTAGTCGAGAAACTCATCGCGAGGCCCCGGCCGGCTGGACCGGCCGGGGCTCTCGTGTCTCGAGCAGGAGCAGGACATGACCAGCATCACCACTTCGTCCGGACGGATTCTCCTTCGCCGCGGGGAAGACCGCCGCCTCCGGGGGGGACACCCCTGGATCTTCAGCAACGAAGTGGAGGCGTGGGAGGGCGCGATCGAGGACGGCGGCCTGGCCGACGTCACGGATTCGCGGGGTGCCTTCCTGGGCATCGCCTACGTCAACCGGCACAGCCTGATCTGCGCGCGGCTGCTCACGCGCGGCCGCGACGTGATCGACACGGCGTTCTTCGTGAAGCGGCTCGAGCGGGCGCGCCGGCTGCGCGAGACCTGCTACCCCGGTGAAGGGGCGGCGCGGCTGGTGTACGGCGAATCGGACCAGCTGCCCGGTCTGGTGGTGGACCGCTACGGAGACTTCCTGGCGGTGCAGGTGCTCACGCGCGGCATCGAGGCGCGCATGGAGCACGTGCGGGAGGCGCTCGAGCAGGTGTTCGCGCCCAAGGGCGCGGTGTTCGTGGGCGATTCGTCGCTGCGCGAGCTCGAAGGACTCCCGCTGCGCCGCGAGATCTGGTGGGGGGACGTTCCGGAGCGCGTCGCCGTCACGGTGGGCGGATTCCCGCTCGAGGTGGATCTCGTGAACGGCCAGAAGACCGGCCTGTTCTTGGACCAGCGTGAGAACCGCAAGCGCGCGGAGACTCGTTCCGCCGGGCGCCGGGCGCTGGACTGCTTCTGCTACCAGGGCGAGTGGGCCATGCACATGGCGCGTGGCGGCGCCTCTTCGGTGCTGGCGATCGACTCGAGCGAGCCCGCGCTGACGCTGGCCCGTGCGAACGCCGAGCGGGCCGGCCTCGCCGGCCAGGTGGAGTTCCGCCGGGGCGCGGCGTTCGACGAACTGCGCAAGCTGGATCGCGACGGGCAGAAGTTCGGGATCGTCGTGGTGGACCCGCCGGCCCTGATCAAGTCGCGCAAGCACATCGCGAGCGGACTGCGCGCCTACCGCGAGATGAACCGTTCCGCGATCGGCCTGCTCGAGGAGGACGGCATCCTCGTCTCCTGCTCGTGCAGCCACCACCTCGACGACGCCATGTTCCGCCAGGTGCTTCTCGAGGCGGCGCGGCTCGCCCGCCGGCCGATGCGAGTGCTGGACTGGGCAGGGGAGGCGCCGGACCATCCGCAGCTGCTGGCGGTGCCCGAGACGCACTACCTCAAGTGCGCCGTGCTCCAGGTGCTCTAGTTCGCCGGGCGATGCCCGAAGGCGCTCAGGCGCCCTTCTTGAGCTCGTCCACGTAGTTCAGCCTCAGGTCGGTGAGCACCTGCGTCAGCACGCGCTGCTCGTCGGCCTCGAGGTTGCCCCGCACTCGGGCCTCGATCGCGCCCAGCGTGTCGATGGCGTTCTTTGCGGACTCCAGGTTGCGCTCGATCTTGCCGGTCATCGGGTTCATCAGCTTGCCGAGCCCCATCATGGCGGCCTGCTGCATGCCGAGGATCAGCTGAAGGAAGAGCGCGGCCTCGCGCGACGGGTTGGATTCGGTCATGACGGAGTCTCCGTGGGTGGGGAGGCGTCCGGGGTTTCCGAGCGCGACAGGCGCTTGGCCTCCTCCCAGAACGCGTCCATTTCCTCGAGGTTGGACTGGGACGGGGTGCGGCCGCTCTCGGCGAGCCGCTTTTCGATGTGCAGGAAGCGCGAACGAAAGCGCTTCGAGGTGCCGCGCAGCTCGGCCTCGGGATCGATCCGGAGCTTGCGCGCCAGGTTGACCACCGCGAAGAGCAGGTCACCGATCTCCCGCGCCACCTCAGGCGACGGCTGGCCGGCATTCTCCCCGAGCGCGTGTTCGATCTCGGCGACCTCTTCGTGGATCTTGGCGACGGGCCCCTTGAGGTCCGGCCAGTCGAACCCCACGGCGGCGGCCTTTTCCTGCAGCCGCCAGGCCGCGACGAGCGCCGGAAGCCCCTTGGGCTGATCGCCGAGCAGCGAGGGTGGAGCGTCGGAGCGGCTCTTTTCCGCCTTCTTGATCTCCTGCCACTGCTTGTAGGCCTGCTCGCCGTCGTTCACGACGGCATCGCCGTACACGTGGGGGTGCCGGCGGATGAGCTTCTCGGTGGCGCGCTCGAACGACGGGCCCACGCCCAGTCCGCTGCGCTCGCCCAGCAGTTCGAGGCAGAAGAGCACCAGGAACCCGAGATCGCCGAGTTCCTCGGCGGCATGCTCGGCGTCACCCGACGTGATCGCCTCGACGGCCTCGACGGCCTCCTCGGTGAGGTAGGGCGTCATGGTTTCGAGAGTCTGTTCACGGTCCCAGGGGCAGCCGTCGGGACCACGCAGCCGGCGGCACACGCCGAGCAGGGATTCGAATGCGATGCGTTCGGAGTCGGTCATGGCGCGGGACGATAACCGAGAACCGCGGGCCGCGCATGGCGGCCGGACGCTCAGGCGCGAGGGGCGGCGCTGTCGATCGCGCCGTGGATCACGGCGCGGAGTTCGTCCGTCGCGATGGGGGGCACCGCGAAATAGTAGGGACGCAGCGGGTGGCAGCGGGCGCGCAGGTCGAGCGTCGCGTTGGGCGCGACGATCACGAGCGGGGTGGCGGGAATCGCCCGCCGAAGCAGCTGCAGGAGATTGATCGCCGACTCGGAGTGCTCCGGCAGGACGATCAGCACCACGTCGGGCTGTGACGCCGCCGTCGTGCGCAGGCAGTCATCCAGGGTGGGGCAGTGGATGATCTCGAAGCCCAGGGCCGCGACGGCTGCGCGAAGGGAGGAGGAGTCGTCGCCGGCGGGCTCACACACCAGCACGCTCGAAGTGCGGGCCTGAAGAGCGGCTGCGATTCGCCGCTTCTTGGCGCGCGAGGATGCGTGCGGGGAGTCCGGGGCGCGTTGTGCTGCCCGGGAACGAACCATGCTCCCTCTACCGATAAGAAGAAAGGCGCGGCGTCACGGTCCATCCTCCCCGCTCGGAAGAGACGGTTGGGGCGTCAGCTTCCGCGCGTGCACGTGAGCGCCGCGCCGAATAACGGAGTCCCGGAGGACTCCGGATTGAATGTCGCGGCAACCGCCGCGGCCCGGGATGTCCGGCTTGACGCCGGTTGGGCCGCCCCAGCTCGCAGGGTTCGGTTGCCGCTCACTTCCCACCAACAGCAAGACGCGGGCCGCGGGGGAAACCGGAAACAAGCCCGGAAATCGTTACGAATTCGGGGGCGGCCCGAAGTGTTCCGGGCCGCCCCCGAATGGTGGCGAAGGTTTCCGCTGCCAGACTGACAGCCCTGCTGTCGGGCTGTCAGGACTCTGTGGCGCTGGCGCCCGGCGTGGGCTGCTCGAGTTCCTTGAGCTTGCGGTAGAGGTTCCGCTCGCTGATGCCCAGCATCCGCGCGGCATTCTGGCGGTGCCCACGGCAGTGATCCAGCACCCGGCGGATGTAGCGCATCTCGAGTTCCTCGAGCGTGGGCCACTCACCGGCGCCGGGTTCGGGTTCGAACGCGGGCGCCATGCGCACGCCCATCGGCAGGTGCTCGGGGCGGATCAGTCCGTCGTCGCACAGGATGAGCGCGCGCTCGATCACGTTCTCGAGCTCCCGCACGTTGCCCGGCCACGAGTAGCGCTTGAGCACTTCGATCGCCTCGGGCGACACGCGCGTGCCGCGGCGCGGGGCGACCGAGGACGTGCGGCAGAAGTACTCGATCAGGTTGGGCAGGTCCTCGCGGCGCTGGCGCAGGGGCGGAATGTGCAGCGGCACCACGTTGAGGCGGAAGAACAGGTCCTCGCGGAACGAGCCTTCCTTGATCATGTTCTCGAGCGACCGGTTGGTCGCCGCGATCACGCGCACGTCCACCGTGATGTCCGTGTTGCCACCCAGGCGGCGGAACGTGTGGTTCTGCAGCACGCGCAGCAGCCGCACCTGCAGTCCCGGGGTGAGCTCCGCGATTTCGTCGAGGAACAGCGTGCCGCGGTTGGCGACCTCGAAGAGCCCGTGCTTGAGCGAGCCGGCGCCGGTGTAGGCGCCCTTCTCGTGGCCGAACAGTTCGCTCTGCAGCAGGTTCTCGTGGAGCGCGGCGCAGTCCACCACGATGAACGGCTGGTGGGCGCGCAGGCTCTGGCGGTGAACGGCACGGGCGACGACTTCCTTGCCCACGCCGCTCTCTCCGCGGATCAGCACGGTGGTGTCGGTGCGCGCGACCCGCGCGACGAGATCGAACAGCTCCTTCATCTCGGCGGTCGTGCCCACGACCCCGTCGGTCGGCTGCAGCCGCTCGACTTCGTGGCTCAGCGCGGTGTTGTTGCGCTGCAGCTGCTGGCGCTCGAGCGCCTTTTCGAGGACGGCTTCGAGCTCGGCCAGCTTGCAGGGCTTGGTGAGGAAGTCGTACGCGCCCTGCTTCATGGCGCGGATGGCCTCTTCGACCGTTCCGAACGCCGTGAGCATGATGACTTCGGTGGTGGGCCACTGCTCCTTGATCTCGGGCAGGAGCTCGAGCCCGGAGCCGTCCGGCATGCGGACGTCCAGGAGCACGACGTCGAACGCGCGCTGCAGGGCGCGGCGGGCGTCACCGATGCCGGCAACGCCGGAGACTTCGTAGCCGGCGCGTTCGAGTTCGCGCCCGATGAGAGTCCGGAATGAGTTCTCGTCGTCGACGATGAGCAGTGAGCGCTTAGACACTTTCACCTCCACTTCCTTGCGTCGGCAGGGTCACGGTGAATCGGGCGCCCTTTCCCGGCTCGCTCACGACACGGATGCGTCCACCGTGCGAGGAGACGATGCGCTGGGTGATGGAAAGGCCGAGCCCGGTGCCCTGTCCGACCGGCTTGGTCGTGAAGAAGGGGTCCCAGATTCGATTCAAGTGATCCGGGGCGATGCCCGGACCGTCGTCTTCCACTTCGAGCAGCACGCGATCCTCACCGAGGCGCAGCGTGCGGACGGTGAGCTGTCCGCCGTTCGCCATGGCCTGGACCGCGTTCATGCAGAGATTCATGAGCACGCCGCGGATGGCGCCTTCGCGTCCCCAGAGCGAGGGGAGGTCGTCGGTCAGTTCGGCGCGCACGAGGATGCGCTGGCGGCGCGTCGCGAAGCTGAGCAGCGCGAGCGTGTCGCGCGCGGCGCGATTGAGGTCCACCCACACGGGCTTGGTGGCGTAGGGCTGGCCGAGCAGCAACAGCTTGTCGGTCGTCTCTCGGCAGCGACGGGTTTCCTGTTCGAGCAGCGAAAGCACCTCGCTGGCGTCGGCGTGCTCCTCGGGAGGAAGCGAGACCCTGCCCAGCCAGCGCTGCAGGCTCTCGACGCCCGCGAGCACCGAGGCGAGCGGGTTGTTCACCTCGTGGGCGACTCCGGCCGCCAGCAGGCCGAGGGACGCGAGGCGTTCGCTGTGGGAGAGTTGCGCTTCCAACTGGGTGCGGTCGGTCACGTCGCGCCACACCTCGACCACGAGCGACACGTTGCCCAGTTCGTCGAGAACGGGATTCAGCGTGGCTTCCCATCTCCGCTGGCGCCCCGTGGCGTCCGGCACCACCTGGAGCGCGCGCCGCGGCTGCTTGGTCGTCGCGATCTCGCAGGCGATGCACGCGGTGTGCGGCGTCGGACCCGACGAGGTGATGCAGCTGCCCGAGAGCGGGCATGGCCGGCCGTCGAGCGCGTGCCCCTCGAACCCGAACGTCTCAAGGAACCGGCGATTGGCGGCGACGGTGTTGCCGAGCGCGTCCACCACGACGACCGCATCGCTGATCGCGTCGAGCAGGCGCGGGAAAGCCGCGCCGAGCACGAGGACATCGAACTTGCCCGCGCCGGGTTTCGCCGGAGAGGCAGGCGGATTCGGGGGGCCGGATTCAGGGGTGGGCGGGTGCATGGGCCTCGAATGAGGGAGGAACCGGATGGGCGTAACCCGAGGACGATGCCACAGGCACCCGGTGCTGTCACGGAACGGCGCCGGAGCGCCTCGCTCGCGACGGCAGGGTCTTCGTTGCATGGGCCGGGGTCGCGTCGCTATGCTGTTGCGTTCACCCCGTGCCTCAGCGCCCGGGGCGTCCCACCATCGGAGCGCACGCCTTGCCAATGCCGGTCTCCACATGGGTCGAGGTCGACCTCGACCGTTTCGCCTCCAACCTCGGGGCGATTCGTGCCCTCGTCGGGAGTGGCACCGAACTGCTGCTCGTGGCGAAGGCCGACGCCTATGGACATGGCGCGGTGGAAATGGCGCTCGCCGCCGAACAGGCAGGCGTTTCGCTCCTCGGCGTGGCCACTCTTCACGAGGGGCTGCAGCTGCGGCTCGCGGGTTGCCGGTTGCCCATCGTGGCGCTGTCTCCGTTGCTGCCCGCGGAGATCCACGAGGCGCTGACGCACGACATCGATCCCACGGTGGGGGACCTGGAGTTCGCGCGCCAGCTCTCCGAGGCCGCCGTCCGGTCCGGCCGCCCGGCTCGATACCACGTCGAGATCGACACGGGCATGGGCCGCATCGGCGTCCGGGAGCCGGACGTGGACGCCTTCTTCGCCGGCGTCGCGCTCCTTCCGCGGCTGCGCCTCGCCAGCATCTACACGCACTTCCCGGATGCCGATTCGGCGGACACGGGTTTCGCCGAAGGACAGGTGGGACGTTTCCGGGAACTGCTCCGCCGTCTCGAGTCGGCGGGAACGCGCGCGCCCCTGGCGCATGCGGCGAACAGCGCCGGAACGGTGAACCTGCCGGAGGCCCGGCTCGATTGCGTCCGGCTGGGACTCATCAGCTACGGAGTGCGGCCGCCGCTCGATCGCGCGAACCCGGACGTGCGCGCGGTGATGTCGCTGCGCAGCCGGCTCGTGCAGGTGCGTGATCTTCCGCCCGGCACCAGCATCAGCTACTCGCGCACCTTCACGACCACCAGGCCGACACGGGTGGGAGTCGTGCCGGTCGGGTACGGCCATGGCTACTCGTGGTTGCTTTCGAATCGCGGCGAGATGCTCGTGGGAGGGCGCCGCGTCCCGATTCTCGGACGCGTGACGATGGACCTGACCATGGTGGACGTGACCGATGTTCCGGACGCCGCGGTCGGCACCGAAGTGGTGCTGTTCGGGGAGCAGGACGGCGTGTCGCTGCCCGTGGAGGAGGTGGCTCGCTGGAGCGAGACGCTTCCGTACGAAGTGATGTGCACGATCGGCAAGCGGGTGACGCGGTTGTACTGCCGCGGCGGCCGGGCCGTGCGGATGACGACACTGGTGGGCGAGCGGCCGGAGTGGACGGCCGCCGCCGATGACTACATTCGACGGCGTTCGGCGCCGGCGACGGCGGGGTGAGGGTGTGAGGGTTTTCCTGGTCGTACTCGACGGAGTCGGGATCGGTGAGATGCCCGATGCGGCGGACTATGGCGACGCGGGCAGCAACACGCTCCGGCATGTCGCGGAATCGGTCGGAGGACTGCGCGTCCCGACGCTCGAGTCGCTCGGGCTGGGCGCGCTGGTGCCCGTCCCGGGTGTGAAGGCGGTGCGCGACCCGCGCGGCGCGCGCGGCCGGCTCGCCGAGAAGTCGGCGGGCAAGGACAGCACGACGGGGCACTGGGAGATGATGGGCATCGTGCTGGACCGTGCGTTTCCCACCTACCCGCAGGGGTTCCCGCTGGACCTGCTCGACCGATTCTGCGAGCGGGTGGAACGCGGGTGGCTGGGCAACTGCACCGCCTCGGGCACCGAGATCATCGGGCGGCTCGGCGAAGAGCATCAGAAGACGGGCCGGCTGATCGTGTACACCTCGGCCGACTCGGTGTTCCAGATCGCGGCGCACGAAGCCACGGTGCCGCTGGAGGAGTTGTACGCGGCCTGCCGGACCGCCAGGCAGATGCTGACCGGACCGCACGCGGTCGGGCGCGTGATCGCGCGTCCGTTCACCGGCGTTCCCGGTGACTACAAGCGAACTTCGAACCGCCGCGACTTCTCGCTCGAGCCTTTCGAGCCCACGCTGCTCGACCGGTTGTCCGATGCCGGGCACCGGACGGTCACGGTGGGCAAGGTGGACGACCTGTTCGCCGGGCGCGGAGTGCGCGACGCGATCCACACCAAGACGAACGACGAAGGGGCCGAGGTGCTCCTCGATCTGGCGTCACGGCGCGGCGAGGGCCTCGTGTTCGCGAACCTCGTCGACTTCGATTCGCTCTACGGCCACCGGAACGACCCGGCCGGATTCGCCCGCGCGCTCGAGACCTTCGACGAGCAGCTGGCGCGGCTGCTGACGATGCTGCGCGAGGACGAGATGATCTGGGTCACCGCGGACCACGGCAACGATCCCACAACCGCCAGCACAGACCACTCCCGCGAGTACACCCCGCTCCTGGTGGCGGGACCGCGCGTGAGGAACGGCCGCGATCTCGGCACCCGTTCGACCTTCGCCGACCTCGGCGCGACGCTGGCGGAAATGTTCTCGGTCCCCGCCCCCCGGCAGGGGCGCAGTTTCCTCGGAGAGGTGTGAAGATGAAGCCCAAGGACTTGATGATCCAGGCTGCGCTGGCACGCAAGGCGTCCTACTCGCCCTATTCGAAGTTCGCCGTGGGCGCCGCGCTGCTCACCCGGTCGGGCCGTGTCGTGCTCGGCTGCAACGTGGAGAACTCCTCGTTCGGGCTGGCCTGTTGTGCCGAGCGGACGGCGATCTTCAAGGCGGTGAGCGAGGGCGAGCGTGACTTCGTCGCCGTTGCGGTGACGGCGGGCAAGGGGCACGGCGCCGCTCCCTGCGGAGCGTGCCGTCAGGTGCTCCACGAGTTCTCGCCGGAGATGTGGGTCTACTTCCACGACGACGCCGGCAAGATCGTGCGCAAGAAGGTCTCCGCCCTGCTCACGAACGGCTTCCGGCTTCGCTCCCACGGAGGAAAACGATGAGCGCCGATCGCGATCAACTGGTCGAACTGATCACGCGCCAGGTCCTGGCGGCTCTCCAGCCGGCGGGCGGGCGGGCGCCGTCGGCCGTGGCTCATGCCGTCTCGAGCGCCGTGACATTGGCTCCCGGAACCGTGGTGCACGACCCGCAGAGCTGCGAGAGATGCCGCAACTGGGGCGTCGCGGGCTCGCGCGGCCCTGAGGAAACCCGCGTCCTGGCCGAGGCCGGCGCGTCGCGCGTCGTGACGACGATGGGCTACTGCCCCGCGTCGGACGGGCTGGCGTCCCTCATTGACCACACGCTGCTCAAGCCGGATGCGCCTCGCGCCGAGGTGGAGCAATTGTGCCGTGAAGCGGCGCAGTTCTGTTTCGCGTCCGTGTGCGTCAACCCCAACTGGGTGGCGCTCTGCCGCGAGATGCTGCGCAACTCCGGCGTCAAGGTGTGCACGGTGATCGGATTCCCCCTGGGAGCCCACCTGCCCGACGTGAAGGCCTACGAAACGCGCCGCGCCGTCGAGCAGGGAGCCGAGGAAGTGGACATGGTGATCAATATCGGAGCGCTCAAGTCCAAGGACTACGCGCTCGTCGAGCAGGACATTCACGGCGTCGTCCAGGCGGCGGGCAAGGGCGTCATGGTCAAGGTGATCCTCGAGACGACCCTTCTGACGCACGACGAGAAGATCATGGGCTGCTCGCTGTCCAAGGCGGCCGGCGCCGACTACGTGAAGACCTCCACCGGCTTCGCCGGTGGTGGCGCGACGGTGGAAGACGTCCAGTTGATGCGCGAAACCGTGGGGCCGGAGATGGGCGTCAAGGCCTCGGGTGGCGTGCGCACACGTGACGACGCGGAAAAAATGGTGGCGGCGGGCGCGACCCGCCTGGGCGCTTCGGCCGGCGTGAAGATCATTCGCGGCGAGGCTGTCCAAGGAAAGGGCTACTGAACCGGTGATCGATCCCAGGGAGTTCATTCGCAACAAGCGCGATCGTCGTACGCACGAGCCGGAGACCATCCGGGAGTTCATCGCGGCCTACCTGCGCAAGGAAGTGCACGACTACCAGGTGAGCGCCTGGCTCATGGCCGCCTTCCTGAACGGGCTGGACGCCGAAGAGACGGACGCGCTGACCCATTCGCTGCTGCATTCGGGGAGGGTGTTCGACTGGTCCGGGCTGGGGCGTCCGAGCGCCGACAAACATTCCACCGGCGGAGTCGGGGACAAGATTTCGCTCATGCTCGCGCCGCTGGTCGCCGCGTGCGGCGTTCTGGTTCCCATGGTGTCCGGGCGCGGCCTCGGGCACACGGGGGGAACGCTGGACAAGCTGGAGGCCATCCCCGGCTTCCGCACGACGCTTCCGCCGGAGCGGATGCGGGTGCAGCTGGACCAACTGGGCGTGGTGATGGTCGGGCAGGGACCCGATCTCGCGCCGGCCGACGGCCTGCTGTATGCGCTGCGCGACGTGACCTCCACGGTCGAGTTCGAGCCCTTCATCGTCTCGAGCATCGTCAGCAAGAAGATCGCCGAGGGCGCACGCGCCATTGCCTACGACGTGAAGTGCGGGAGTGGCGCGTTCATGAAGACGCCGGAGCAGGCGCGCAGCCTCGCGAAGCGCCTCGTTCGAACGTCGCGAGCGCTCGGGGCCAATGCCGCCGCCCTGATCACCGACATGACGTGGCCGCTCGGCGGCGCGGTGGGCAATGCTCTCGAGGTCCGGGAGGCCTGCGAGACTCTTCACGGGCGCGGACCTGCCGACACGCGGGAACTGACGATCGAACTCGCGGCGCTCATGCTGAGGCTCGCGGGAGCCGCGCCGAGCGATGCGGACGGGCGTGTCATGGCCACGAAGGCGCTGGACGACGGCCGGGCGTGGGAGGTGTTTCTCCGGATGGTCGAAGCGCAGGGGGGAGACGCCGCGATCCTGGAGCGCCCCGATCGCCTTCACCCGGCGCCGGTCATCTCCATGGTCCCGGCCGAGCGGGACGGTGTCGTGGCCGGCTGCGATTGCTTCGCGGTGGGCGAACTGGTCGTCGGCATCGGCGGCGGACGGCGCGCGAAGGAGGACTCCATCGATCCGAGTGTCGGGCTGGTCGTGCTGCGCCAGCCGGGAGATCGCGTGCGCCGGGGCGAACCTCTGGCCGAGCTCCACTTGGCCGGGCCCGACCCGGACGCGGTCGCCCGCGCGGCGGCGTGTTTCGTGGTCGCGGAAGAGGGCCTTGCTCGAGGGAGCACGGTGCTCGAGCTCATCGAGGGCTGAACGACGAAGGGCCGGCCGTCTGGCCGGCCCTTCGCTCTTCAGTTGTGGATTCGCTCGCGTTGCTCCTTGTCCATCTTCTGGAGGTCCGGAGCGCTCGCCGGAGCGGAGGGGGTGGCCGCGGGCTGAAGCGCCTTGCCCGGGTGGGTCGAACACAGCTCGGTGGGTTCCGACCCCTCGCCGAACATCTCGGTCGTGGTATTGGGGCATGCATCCGTGGCGAGCATGCCGCTCTCCGCGCAGACGATGCGGCCGGTGGTCCCCGCGGGAACGGGGAAGTCCTCGACGGTCCGGCCGCGAGTCGCGCCGATCATGAACTCGGTCCAGATCGGAAGGGCGGCGCGGGCGCCGGTCATTCCCGGCCCAATGACCTTCTTCTCGTCGTAGCCCACCCAGACGCCGCATACCAGGCTGGGGACGTATCCCACGAACCACGCGTCCATGTAGTCGTCCATCGTGCCCGTCTTGCCGGCCGCGGGAAGGGTGAAACCCCGTGCCCGCGCTGGAAAACCGGTGCCGTGATCCATGACGCTCTGGAGCATGGAGGTCACGGAGGCCGCCGTGCCCTCCGACAACACCTCGAATGGACGCGGCGTCGTTCGCTCGAGAACCACACCGCTCCGGTTTTCCACCTTCAGGATGAAGGTCGGCTCGTTGCGGATCCCTCGATTGGCGAGAACCGCGTAGGCTGACGTCAGCTCGAGAAGCGTCACCTCGCTGCTGCCCAGCGCGAGCGACAGGTTCTGTCCCAGGGGGCTCTTGATCCCCATGCGGCGCGCATAGGAGGCCACCAGCGACACGCCGACCTTGCGCAGCAGCTTGATGGCAGGGACGTTGATGGACTGCTGGAGCGCATACCGAAGCGTCACCGGGCCGCGATAGGTGTGGTCGTAGTTCTGTGGCTGGTAGGCTTCCCCGTTGCCGCCCGGAAAGGACACGGGTTCGTCCACGATGATGTCGGTGGGCTTGAAGCCGTTGTCCATCGCCGCTGTGTAAACGAACGGTTTGAACGCCGAACCCGGCTGCCGCTTGGCCTGCGTGGCGCGGTTGAAGTTGCTGTGGTTCCAGTCACGCCCGCCGACCAGGGCCCGAATGTATCCCGAGTGCGCGTCGATGGCCGCGAGAGAGGCTTGCAGATAGGCCGTGCGTCCCGTCGCTCCCGCACTCGCCGCCGTGGAGTAGGCCGCGCGGGTGCGCTTCAGCTTCATGTCGTTCTCGAGCGACTCGACGTGCTTCTCGAGCGCCCGCTCGGCGAGCTGCTGCATGTCCATGTCGAGTGTCGTGTACACCTTGAGCCCGCCCTCGTACACGGCGTTCGAGCCGTACTTCTCGTCGAGGTGCAGCCGAACCATTTCGACGAAGTAGGGCGCCCGGTCGTTGCTGTAGCGAACGGCCGTGACCCCGATCGGGGCGTGCATGGCGTTGTCGAACTCGACCTGCGTGATCGCCTTGGTGACGAGCATGTTGCGGAGCACCTTGCCCCGCCGAAGCAGCGCGGCCTGAGGCCGGCGGCGCGGCGAGTACGTGCTCGGATTGGCCGGGATGCCGCACAGGAGGGCGCAGTCGGGCAGGGTCAGCTCGTTGAGCGGCTTGTTGAAGTACGTCTTCGCCGCCGCCTCGACTCCGTAGGCCCCTTCACCAAAGTAGATCTGGTTGAAGTAGAGCTCGAGGATCTGGTCCTTGGTGTAGTTGCGCTCGAGTTCGATCGCGAGCGCAACCTCACGGAGCTTGCGAGTGAACGTGCGCTCGTGTGTGAGGAACAGGTTGCGCGCCAACTGCTGGGTGATCGTGCTCCCGCCCTGGCTCCGGCGCATCTTCATGAGGTCGGTGCTGGCCGCGCGCGCGACGCCCCAGAGATCGACGCCCCAGTGGCGATAGAAGCTCCGGTCCTCCGTCGAGAGTGTCGCGTTGACGAGGTTCCGGGGAATGTTCTTGAGCGGGACGGGGGAGCGGTTCTCGCGGTAGAACTCGTGAAGCACACGGCCGCGCGCGTCGAAGACGGTGGTCTTCACGGGCGCCTGCACTGCTGCCACCTGTTCAGGCGTCGGCAGGTCGCGGCGCAGCCACTGCACCAGCCCGAACACTGCGCCAGCAGAACCGAACACCACGATGAGAACGACGGCGACGAAGAACTTCCAGGGGAAACGCCGGGCTGCTCGAACAGCGGGATGGGCCATGGAGGGAGTTGGTGACTCCTTTCGCGCGCGAGCCTAGGAGCGCGGAGAAGAAGGGGTCAAGCGATATCCCGGGGCCGCGCGCCGCGCGCGCTTGAACTCGCCAGGTGCGCAACGCATGCCGCGCACGGACGATCGCGATCGAGCGGACTGGAGACGCCTCGAAGCAGCGCGGGCGGTGACACCGCCAGCTCTCGTCGCTCGTGCATGGTGTTCCTTCCGAAAGGTCGGCTCGCTCCTCGCGGTATGTCGCTCGTCGTGCCGTCGAGTGCTCACGAAGCGCAGTCACCGCAGGAAGGGATGAGGCGCAACGCGCGGTACGCGGTGGATCGAGAAGCGCACCTACAGGGTGACTCGAGCGGCGAGTTCACGCCGGCTCATCGGATTCGCCCGCGAAGGCGCTCGCGCAAGCGAGTGCATGGCGGGTTCGAAAGCCCCGGGGCCCGCACGCCCAGGCAGAAGAATCGCGGTTCCAGCAGCGTGAAGGCGTCAATAAGTCGGCCCCGGCCCAGCAGGGGAAGCAGATTTCTACTCGAACAGTTGCCCACATGGGCGCCCCAAGGGGCCTCGAAGCGCCGTAAGTCGTTGCAAATCGAAGCTGAAGAAGAAAGTTGCAAGCGCCCCTTGACAAGGGAGGGGGGCGCGCATATATTGCGGGCGCTGCAGGAACAAGCCCTCCGCAAAAAAGTCAGTTGACTCTTTTAACGACAGCGGCTAAGTTCCCCGTCCGCTTCTCGCCACGCGAGAAGCGTTCGACGTGTCTCCGATCTTTGAAAATTGAATAGCGCACGTGACTTTGAAGGCCCGGCAAGTCCGCGTCTAAATCCGAGGTTTGGATTCAAGACGTGTTTACCTTGCAATGATCCATGCGAAGGGCTTTGCCCTCGCATGATCTCCATATTTTTACCATGGAGAGTTTGATCCTGGCTCAGAACGAACGCTGGCGGCGTGGATTAGGCATGCAAGTCGTACGCGAAAGAGGGAGCAATCCCTTGAGTAGAGTGGCGAACGGGTGAGTAACGCGTGAGGAACCTGCCTTTGACAGGGGGATAACACTCCCAACGGGGTGCTAATACCGCATGAGACCACGGGATCGCATGGTCCTGAGGTCAAAGATGGCCTCTATTTATAAGCTATCGGTCAGAGATGGCCTCGCGTCCCATTAGCTTGTTGGCGGTGTAAAAGACCACCAAGGCGACGATGGGTAGCTGGTCTGAGAGGATGGTCAGCCACACTGGGACTGAGATACGGCCCAGACTCCTACGGGAGGCAGCAGTCGAGAGGCTTCGGCAATGGGGGAAACCCTGACC
>JADLGX010000004.1 GCA_020849095.1 Candidatus Eiseniibacteriota bacterium | reverse complement strand
GCCGACGCCGCCCCGCTCGAGCCGGCGCTCCAGCGCCGCCACGTCCATGCGGCCGCGCGTGTCGCACGCCACGCTCTCGAACGGCAGCCCGAGCACCGCGCTGATGCGCCCGTGCGTGTAGTGCGCCTGCTCGGACGCGAGCACCGTGGCGCCGGGCGAAAGCTGGCCCGCGACCCACAGTGCTTCCAGGTTGGCCATGGTGCCGCCGCCGGTCAGGTGACCCAGGTGCTCGCGCCAGCCGAACATGGCGGCGATCTCGGCGACCGCCTCTTTCTCCATCGCCGAACTCGCGCGCCCGCCGTCGAGCGCGTGGTTGTTCGGGTTCACGCTCATCGCCATGGCGTAGGCGAGCTGCGCCACCGCGTGTGGCGGCTTGAGCATCTGCCCGGCGTAGAGCGGGTGGTGATAAGGGAAGTTGTCCTGCATGCGCGTGGCCGTTTCTTGAAGCACCGCCTGCAGGGCTATGGCAGGAGCCGCGGCCTCCGGCCGCGTGTGCTCGGGGGCGGCGGGCAGCGCGGCGAAGACTTCGTTCAGGCGGTCGAGGGCGCGCGAGAGGATCGCGAGATGCTCAGGATCCGGTGCGCCCCCCGTGTGCATGCCCTCGCCTCAGCGCTTCTTCTTCGCCACGCGCTTCGCGGGCTTCGCCTTTGCCGCCTTCTTCACCGGCACGCCGTCCGCCGCGTCGCCACGCTTCGCAGCGGCCAGCAGCGCTTTGGGCGCGCGCACCTCCATGTCCATCAGCGCGTGCGAGAGCGTCTTTCCCTGCGCGTCCAGCCGCAGGCTCACCGTGCCGCCGCCGCCCAGCGACTCGTGCAGCAGAAAGTTGAGCGCGTGCAGGTTGGGCACCTCGTGGCGCTCGACCTTGCCGAAGCAGATGCCCTTGAAGCGCTTCTTCACCACGCTCGCGGTGATCGTCCTGGCGAGCCACGGGTAGATCTCCTCGGCGCGCGCCACCAGCCCGATGTTGGCCGTGTCGCCCTTGTCGCCGCTGCGGCCGTGCGCGAGCGCCGACAGCTTCACGCGCACCATGCCGGCCGCGCCCTTCGCCTTGGCGAACTCGTGCTTGGGCAGCTTCGGCGCCGCGGGCAGGGGCAGCAGCGGCGTGGGCCACTCCAGCGCCTGCTCGCCGTCGGCGGTCACCATGCTGGGCTTCACCAGATCGCGCGGCACCAGCGCGGGCCAGTACGCCACCACTTCCTGTGCCTGCGGGCGTCCGCCCGTCACGGCCACCGACGAAGGCCCCGACAGGATCACCGCGGGCACCATCTTCGAGAACGCCTCGATCTTCGCGCGGTCGCCGTCGCGCACCGACAGGCGCAGCAGCACCTCGGGCACGGGGGGATCGCCCGCGATGGGACCCCAACACGCGGAGTGCCCCACCAGTTCGGTGTGCGTGTCGGTGAATGACAGCCCGAGCCGCTTCCAGAACAGGTCCGCGAACGCGCGCGCCTTGGCCGGCGCATCGGGACCGCCAATGATCAGCGTGCCGCTCGCCTTCCAGCCGTCGGTGTACGCCGCCGAAATCTTGAGCGACGGCGGCGCGGGCCGGCCCTTCACTCCCCACACGCGAACGCGGTCGCGGCCCACCTGCTCCAGCTTGATGGTCGCGAAGTCGGCGATCACATCGGGCGTGATGTAGCCGCGCGGATCGCCCATCTCGTAGACCAGCTGCTCCTTCACCGTGCGCACGGTCACGGCGCCGCCGGTGCCCGCGTGCTTGGTGACCACGAACGAGCCGTCGGGCGAAACCTCGACGATCGGGTAGCCGATCGTTTCGAACCTCTTCATGCGCCGCCAGTCGGTGAAGTTGCCGCCCGTGGACTGCGCGCCACATTCGATGATGTGCCCGGCCACGATGCCGCTGGCGAGCCGGTCCCAGTCGTCCGGCGCCCAGCCGAACGCGTGGATCATGGGCGCCAGCGTGATGCCGGTGTCGGTGCAGCGCCCGGTCACCACGATGCGCGCGCCCGTGCCCAGCGCCTCGACCACCGGCCACGCGCCGTAGTAGGCGTTGGCGCTGCTCACGCGCGAACGGATGGCGGCGAAGGGCGAGCCGTCCTCCATGTTGTCCAGCGGCGCGCCGGCCGCGTTGAGCTCGGACAGGCGGTCCATGAGGTCGTCGCCCACGACGGCGGCCACTTCGATCGCGCGTCCACGCCGGGCCGCCATGTCGAGCAGCGCGTCGCGGCAGGCGCGCGGGTTCACGCCGCCGGCGTTGGTGATCACGCGCACGTTCTTGTCGATCAGCAGCTCGAGCGTCTGGTCCACCTGGGTGATGAAGTCGCGCGCGTAGCCCGACTGCGGGTCGCGGGCGCGCTGCTTCTGCATGATCGACATGGTGATCTCGGCCAGGAAGTCGAGCGTCAGGTAGTCGATCGGGCCCAGCTCCACCTGGCGCTTGAACTGGCCCAGGTCGTCGCCCCAGTAGCCGCCGGCGTTGGCAATGCGAATGGTCTCGGACATGGGCTTGCTTTCCACCTTCGTGAGATGGGGATATGCCGGGGCGGCGGGGCGCCCAGCGGAGGGCGCGCGCCGCGGAAAGTTCGAGTCGAGCCGGGCGGACGCTAACCGCCACGCGGAAGAGGGTCAACGGCCGGGACAGCACGGTCCGGGTGCCGCTCATTCCGCGGAGGACATCCCGGCGCGCAGATACCGCTTGCCCCGCGTGTGCTGAGCGGGCCTACAATCTCCCCGTCGCGAGCGCCGCCCGGGGTTCCAACGGTTGCTGCTGCGCTCGACGCGGAGGAGACGCATGCGGCCGCAACCCAGCGTCTGGCTCGCTGCTCTGGCATTGCTCGCGGTTGGCTCCAGCGCCACCGTGGCGCAGCCATTGCCCGGCGAGGACGCCCCGGTCGCGCTTCTCGCCCGGATGCACGCCGACCGAGCCGCCCGGCCCACGCCGGCGTCCGGCAGGCGAGTGCGAGGCGTTGACTCTGCCGCGCTGCCCGGTGACGGGGTCTGGCAGCGGCTGCGCGCGCCATCCTCATCCCTCCTGCGATCTGCGGGCGCTACGGCCTACCGGGTCGCGTGGCAACAGGGCGGTCATGCGGATTTCGCACTCGTGATCGCACGCGGCGACACCGAGTACCACCTGCCGCTGGGCATCAACGAGTTCCTCGACGATGCGGGCATCGCCGCTGATGGCGAAGCCGCGGCGGAAATCGCGGCTCTGGCGGCGCAGGGTGCGCGCCCGGGCGAGGCGCTGGTGATCGGCGCCTTCGCGGCCATCTCCGAACGCGCTACCGCCGATGGCGAGCACTTCACGCGCCTGCTTCGGACCACCGGGCAGGGGGGAGGCGCGGTGGAGTGGCGCTTTTCTTACGGCGCGGGGGCCCTGTCCGGGCTTCTGTCCGCGGTCGAGATGCGCGATTTCGGTCCCGACGGCGCGCCGCGCCGTCATCGGTTGCTGATGTCGCCGCAGCGTCCGCACGCGGGCTCGATCTCGTTCGGCGGCGACGTCTATTCCGAGCTCGGATACCTCTTCATGCTCGTGGACCTCGATGGCGCCTCGCTCGGCCATCAGGCCGTTGCGACGTTGTCGGGCATCCTCGATCCGGGCGGTGCGCAGCCCGTGGACGTGTTCGCGCAGTACACGTCCTTCGACGACGAGTACACGACCGCGTTCCACGGTCCCGTTCCGGTCGCCATCGACGCGTCGGGCAATGCGGTGGTTTCGTGGAGCCCGCCGCTGGGCGCCCCGACGGGTGCGGCGTTCCTCGAGTTGGGGCATATGGTGAGCGGCGCATTCGTTGCCAACGCGGCGTGGCCGAGGCAGGCGGTCTTCTTCGAGAAGGCCCGCGACCTCACGTACCCGGGCGGCACCGCGACTCAGGTGCGCGTCCACTACTGCGAGGCGTTCTTCCAGCATCACCCGGGGAGTCCTGGGGTTCCTGCCGGCACGGCGGGCACCGAGACATTCGTGGCGGACGTCCTGGCCGGTCTTGCCGAATCGTGGCAGAGCCAGGTGGTGGACTGGTCGCTCGCGCAAGGGCATCCGGGAAACGAGCCCGAGGACGATGACGGGTTGCATCACGTGTACGTCAATGATCACGTGACGCCCTATCGCAAGGACGTCACCGGCGGCGCGGGCAGCAGCGCCCGCATGGGACCCAACCGCATGATGTGGATTCGCAACGACGCCTACTTCATCGGCATCGGTGGCGACACGTTCGCGGCGCAACTGTACTCGAACGAGTCCATCCGCACGCGCATCGCGGTCGCGCACGAGTTCTATCACGGCATCCAGGCCGGCTGGGTCAACTCACTCGACGTGGACGGAAACGCGCTGTGGATCATCGAAGCCCAGGCGCGCGCGATTCCCGCCATCCAGTACGAAGCCGAGGAGTTCCTCGAAAAGGCGCAGCACTTGTATCCCTTGGACGCCAACCGGCTCCTGCGGCTGAGCTACAACTCCACCTTCGACGCCGTGCCCTACCGCCAGTGCCTCTACTGGCGTTTCCTGTTCGACCGCAACCAGCCGGCGGGAACCACGGCGCGGCGTGCGGCCATCTTTCGCGAGGTGTGCCAGGCCATGTCGGGCCTGCTGCCCGCCGGGGGAACCGATTACCTCACGCCGGCGGTCGGCGCCGTCGACGCGGGGCTCGCGTCCGATGGCGGGGTGTTCGCCAGCTTCATGATCAGCCGGGACTCCCTGGCTCACACGGCCTGGCGGCATGACTACTCGCACGCCAATCCGAACGTGATCGATTTTCCCGCGGTCGAGGACGACGCGGACAGCAACCGCGTGAGCGCGGTGTGGAGCGGACCGCCGGTGGTCCGTGACAGCATCCTGCGCAACGCGTGGGGTGTGGATTTCTGGAACTTCCAGGTGGATCCCACCGTCGCCCTGCGCCGGCTCAAGGTGAGCTTCGACGCCGATGCGGATCGCGACCTCGCGCATTCCGATTTTCACCTGACGATCCTGCTCTACAATGCGCTCGGCATGACCCATCGCATTGCCGTCGTCCCGCGCGGACTCGCGTACTGGGACAGCACGTTCGAGGTGCACTCCGCCGACAGCGTGACGGTGATCGTGCATCGCGTGGACATGCGAGCGGATGCCCATCCTTACCGCCTGAGGTTGTCTCATCCTCTGGGCGTGGACGCGCCGGCGTACGACGACATCGGCGCCGTGCTGGCGGGAATGGGTCCGCGCTACCGCTTCGACGTGGTGGACGAGTACGACCTCGCCGATCCGCTCTACCCCTGGCACAGCTACGACGCGTTGTTCCTCAATTGTTCGATCGCTGCCTCGACGCAAGCGCCGCTCGTTCGCGACTCGCTCAGGGCGTTCGTTCAGCGCGGCGGCTACCTGTACGTGAGCGACTATGACAGGGACTACATCCAGCAAGCGTGGCCGGGATCCATCGCGTTCGGTCCCAAGGAAGGCGTGATCCAGGATGTATTCGCCCAGATCACCGATCCGGGGCTGGCAGCCGTGATGCACACGACCTCGGCTTCGGTGAAATACGATCTCAACCAATGGGCGACCGTCGCCGCGCCGGGACCGCTCACTCGAGTGCACATGACGGGCACCTATCAGGTGGACCATGCCGGAGGTGTTCCGCAGGACGGCGCGGCGCTCGGCCACTCGCACGGTTCGCGCCAGGGCGTCGTGGCGGCCGGCGCTCTGCCCGCCGGCACCCAGGCACTGGAATGGCGAACCGGGCCGCTCATGCTGTCGTTTACCGACGGTCTGGGCCGCGTCATCTACACGACATTCCACAACAACGCGCAGCTTTCGGCGCAGCAGCGCGCCCTGCTCAAGTACATGATCTACCAACAGACCGCCGGCCCACTGCTGGCCCGAACCCTCGAGGCGATCACGGCGGACTGGCACGAGTGGCTGTCCGCCGCCAACGGGATCTCGCCCGGCGAGAGCGTCACGCACGAGATGAACAACCCGTACAACGGGATGATCGAGGTGCTGGTCAACTGGGGCGGGAGCAATCTGCGGCTCACGGCCCGTCGCCCCAATGGCACCGTCGCGGGGGTTGCCGAGGGCCCATCCCATCCCGTCCGGCTGACGCTTCCCGGCGCGGAGGCGGGGCTGTGGCACTTCGATGTCGAAGCGCTCGACGTGCCCGATTCGAACTATGCCTACGCGATCGTCGTCGCGGGACCCGACGCGCTGCCCGGAGTGCCACGTGTGGAGCCCATCGGCGAAACCCACGGCTGTCCCGGCGCGGCGCGGCTCGCAACGATTCCCGTGCGCAATCTGGCCCTGTACGGGGACGACTTCGCCGTGCACGCGAGCAGTGACCTGGGCTGGCTCGTCGAGCCCGCCGACACGACGATCCACGCCTGGGAGGGCATGACCGACTCGTTGCGAGTGCGCGTCACTCCGCCGGCCGGGGTCGTGCTGGGGACGCGCGACAGCATTCGGGTGACGCTGGTGTCCATCCTGAACGGTGCGAATCGCGACAGCGGTGCGTGCGCCGTGAGAGTGAGCAACTCCTCGCCGGTTCTGGCCGCTCCCGCCGACCTGAACGTGTTGCGCGGCTCCGACGTGCCGCTGCCGTTCACGGTGACCGGCGTGTCCGGATGCGACGACCTGTTCACGTTCACCCTCACCGACTCGCTCGGCTGGCCGCTCTATCCGCTTCCGGGTCCCGTCACGATCGGCACGGGCGCCAGCATCGTGATGCCGGGCGTGGCGGTTCCGGCTGGAGCGGTCGTGGGGGTGAGCAATCCGCTCACATTGATGGCGACGCGCGTCGCCGGCGGCATGACGCCGGTGAGCACCACGGTCCGCGTCTTCGTGCAACCTCCGGCCAGCGTGCTGATCGTGGACCCCAGTGGCGGCTACCACGGCTCGTTCATCACGGCCGCCCTCGATTCGGCCGGTCGCACCTGGACGCCCTGGACGGGTTACGGCGTGCCCCCTCCGGGCGTGCTCGAGCAGTACCCCGCGGTGCTCTGGCTCATGGGGGTCGCCCCCTTCTTTCCGCCCGACACGGCGGCGATCGGCGCGTACCTTCGAGGTGGCGGCCGCGCGATCCTGAGCGGGCAGGGGATGCTGGCCAGTCCGTTCGGGGCGGAACTGGCCACCGGGTACGGCGGCGCCGCTCCCGCCAGCGATGGCGGTGGAACGCTCGCCCTCGAGGGGCGCGCGGGCGGCTTCCTGGGCGCGCTGGGGTATTGCGAAATACAGGGCCCCGGCGGCGCCTGGAATCAATATTCGCCCGACGAACTCACCCCCATTGGCGACGCATTCGCGGTGCTCGATTATGCGCCACCGCCGCCCGCAACGACCGGCATTGCCGCTGTCGCCCGCGCTGCCGGCGCGTGGCGCGTGGTGACGTGCGGGTTCGGCCTCGAGGCGGTCACCCCTCTCGCGGCCCGGACGGCCATGCTCGAGGCGATGCTGAACTGGCTCGAGTTCGGCAGCGCCGGCGTGCCTCCGGCTCGGCCGCTGGCATGGAGCATCTCTGCGATGCCCAATCCCTCCTCGGGCGTCACGGTGCTGCGGCTCTCCGTTCCCCGGGCGGCAAGCGTACGCGTCGGCGTGCACGACCTTCAGGGCCGCCGCGTGTTCTTGCTGCTCGACGGAGCATTGGAGCCGGGCAGCCACTCTCTGGTGTGGGATGGCCGGGACCGGGGCGGCCGCCGGCTGCCGGCCGGCGTCTATCTGGTCCAGGTCGAAGGGGAGCCCGGCCTGCAACTGGTTCGGCGCGTCGTCCGCTACTGACGCGGCGGGGTTCCGGCTCCCTCCGCGGCCGACCCGAGCCCGCCCGGACGCGGCGAACCGCCCGCAGGTCCGGCCCTCGAACCAGTCATTGCCCGCGCTCTCCGCACCCTGCTACATTGCGACCGCTCTTCGACTTTCCGTTTTTTGATCCCCCGCGACCCGGGCGGCATTGCCGTGCGCGTCGCTGCCGACCCCATTTCGAGGCACGAATGTCCACGGTTGCCGTCCGCCCGCAGACCCTCGCCGACGCCGCGATGCCGCGCGCCGGCATGCTCCAGAACGTCCTCCTGGTGGTTGCCGCTTCGCTGCTGACCGCCGCCGCCGCGCAGGCCGAGATCCGCCTGCCGTGGACTCCGGTGCCCATCACCGGGCAGACGTTCATGGTCCTGCTGTCGGGCGCCGTGCTGGGCGCGCGCCGCGCGTTCCTCGCCATGTCGCTGTACCTGCTCGAGGGCGCGTGCGGGCTGCCGGTGTTCTCGGGCGGCGCCGCCGGCTTCCTGCCGCTGGTCGGCCCCACGGGCGGCTACCTGATCGCGTTCCCCTTCGCCGCGCTGGTCACCGGCCTCCTGGCCGAGCGCGCGTGGGATCGCCGTCCCGTCACCATGTTCTTCACCATGCTGCTCGGCAGCTCGGTCATCTTCGCGCTCGGCCTGGCGCAGCTCAGCCGCTTCGTGCCCGGCAACGCCGTGTTCGCGGCCGGGCTGCTGCCGTTCATCGCCGGCGACATCGTCAAGTCCGCGCTCGCGGCCGTCGTGTTCCCGCAGGCGTGGAAACTGGCCGGAGGTGGGAACTCGAAGTGAGCGTCCAGACCATCGCCGTGCTCGGCGCGGGACTCATGGGCCGCGGCATCGCCTACGCGGCGGCGCTCGGCGGCTATCGCACCCTGCTGCAGGACACGTCGGCGGCGCAGCTCGAAAAGGCGGTCCACGACATCGGCGCGATCCTCGAAAAGGGAGTCGCGACGGGCAAGGTGACCGACGAGGCCGCGGTAGCGGCGCGCAAGCACCTGAGCACCGCGCACAGCATCGAGGACGCGGCCCGGGAGGCCGACCTGGTCATCGAGGCCGTGCCCGAAAAGATGGAGTTGAAGATCGAGATCTTCGCCGAGCTGGACCGGATCGCGCCGAAGCACGCGATCCTCGCGTCCAACACGTCGAGCCTGTCCATCACCGAGATGGCCGCCGCGACGTCGCGCGCGCCCCAGGTGGTGGGCATGCACTTCTTCAATCCGGTCCACCGCATGCGCCTGCTCGAAATCGTCCGCGCGCTCGAGACCAGCGACGCGACGCTCTCGGCGTGCGAAGTGGTGGGGGAGCGGATGGGCAAGGAATGCGTCACGGTCCGCGAGTCGCCCGGGTTCGTGACCAGCCGCATCAACGCGATGATCGGCAACGAAGCGTTCTACATGCTGCAGGAGGGTGTGGCCAGCGCCACGGACATCGACAAGGCGCTCAAGCTGGGGCTCAACCACCCGATGGGGCCGTTCGAGCTCGTCGACCTGGTGGGGCTCGACACGCGCCTCTCGATCCTGCGGTTCCTGCATCGCACACTCGGTGAGAAGTTCCGTCCGTGCCCGTTGATGGAGCAGTACGTGGCCGCCGGAAGGCTGGGCCGAAAGTCCGGCCGCGGGGTCTACGACTACCCGAACAACTAAGGCAGGCGCTCATGGCAGCGCGACGCGGCAGAAACGAGAAGTCGGCTCGTTCCGGCGCGACAAGTCGGAGCAAGACGTCCGCGGGCAGGACCGCCCGCAAGCGCGCTGCCGCGCCGAAGTCCGTCCGCAAGTCCTCAAAGAAGCGTCCGGCCGCCGCAACCAAGCGCGCGTCCACGAAGCCATCCCACAAGAGCGCGAAGGCGGCGCCCAAGCCGAGGCCCCAGGTGAACAAGACGCTCGCGCCGGTGAAGAAGGCTCCCGCCAAGAAGGCGGCCGCCGCCACCACCGTGGCGCCTGCCGCGGCGCGCAAAGCCGCGACGCCGCCCAAGCGGGTGGCGGCGCCGGGCAAGAGGGCGGCCGCGGCCGCCCCCGTGTTCACTCCCGCGTTCGAGCCGCAGCGCCAGATCGCCAATCCCAAGGAGCTGCTGCTGTTCGAACTGCAGCGCGCCCGCGTCGCCGTCATGGCGAGCATCCAGGGGATCACCGGCGGCAATGCCGACAGGCCCACGCAGCCCGGCAAGTGGTCGGTGCGTGAGATCGTGCTGCACCTGATCGTGCGCGACCGCGTGCGGCTCGACGAGTTCGCCTCGGTGCTCGGCGGCGCGCGTCCCTCGTGGATCGCACTCGACGAAGTGGCCATGGCGCGCATGAACGAGCTGCACCTGGGGCCGCTGCGTCCGCTGTCGTGGGACGAGGCCGTGCGGCTCCTGCAGGCGACTCGCGAGCAGCTGATGTCCGCGCTCATTTCGGTGTCGTCGTACCCGGCCGAAATGTGGACGGATGCGCACCCGTTCGGCGCCATGCTGCGCGCCCTGCCGGTGCACGACCGTCACCACGCGGAGCAGATCAAGAAGGCTCGCATCGAAGGCTGAGCTTTTCATCCATCCGGAGGCAGTCTCCATGTCGGACACG
>JADLGX010000003.1 GCA_020849095.1 Candidatus Eiseniibacteriota bacterium | reverse complement strand
TCGGTGGCGATGAGCACGCCCTTTTCCTCGGCGATGCCCGCCATCCAGCGCGTCACGTCGCCCAGGCTGACGATGTAGTTGCCGTGGTTGTGCAGCGCGGGCGGCAGGAACGGCAGCTGGAACTGGCCGCCCTCGGTGAGGATGTACACCTCGTCGCCGGTCACTTCGGAGGCGACCGGGCAGCCCTTTTCGAGAAAGTCGGGGATCAGCTCGCGCATGCCGCGCGGATCCATGACGGCGCCCGAGAAGCCGTGCGCCCCCACCTCGGTGGATTTTTCGAGAACGGCGATGTTGGTCTCGCCGATGGCTTCGCCCGGACCGCCGGCGGCGACGGCGGCGTTGTGGCGCTCGATCAGCTGCGCCAGGTGGATCGCGCCGGCCAGGCCGGCCGGACCGGCGCCCACGAACTGCACGTCGAACTCGAGGACTTCGCGTTCCACGATCCCTCCGGAAGAAATCAGCGAGCCGCGGCCGAGTGCTCGGCGTGCGCCTGCGCTTCGAGCCAGCGTTCGCAATCGATCGCGGCCATGCAGCCGCTGCCCGCCGCCGTGATGGCCTGGCGGTACACCGAGTCGTGCACGTCACCGGCGGCGAACACGCCCTCGACGTTCGTGTACGACGTGCCGGGCTTGACCCGGATGTAGCCCTTGTCGTCCGTCTCGAGCTGTCCCCCGAGGAAGCCCGTGTTGGGCTTGTGCCCGATGGCGATGAACACGCCGTCAACGGCCATCTCGCGGATTTCACCGGTCTTGGTGTCGCGCAGCTTCACGCCGGTGACGTTCTTGTTCTCGACGCCCAGCACCTCGGCGATCTCGGAGTTCCACGCGAACGTGATCTTCTCGTTCGCCTGGGCGCGCTCACGCATGATCTTGGAGCCGCGCAGCTCGTCGCGGCGGTGCACCAGCACCACCTCGGTGCAGAAGCGCGTGAGGAAGTTGGCCTCTTCGAGCGCGGTATCGCCGCCGCCCACCACGATGACGCGCTTGCCCTTGAAGAAGAACCCGTCGCACGTGGCGCACGCGCTCACGCCGAAGCCCATGAACTTCGTCTCGCTGGGCAGCCCGAGCAGCATGGCGCTGGCGCCCGTGGCCACGATGACGCTCTTGGACTGGTACTCGACCCCGTCGGACCACACGCGGAAGGGGCGCTGCGAGAAGTCCACCTTCTCGACCATGGTGTCGAGGATCTCGGTGCCGAAGCGCGCGGCCTGCGCGCGAAAGTGCTCCATCAGCTCCGGGCCCTGGATGCCCTCGGGAAAGCCGGGGTAGTTCTCCACCTCGGTGGTGATCGTCAGCTGGCCGCCCGGCTGCAATCCCGTGAACAGCACGGGCTTGAGATTGGCGCGGGCGGTGTAGACGGCCGCGGTGTAGCCCGCGGGACCGGAACCCAGGATGAGAACGTCGTGCAAGCGCGACACAGCCGCCTCCTGCGATGAGTGGATTTGGGAACGAGCGCGCCGGATATTAGCCGCGCCCTGCGTGTGATGCGAGCGGGGCGCGAGCAGGCTCGGGGCGTGCATTTTGCGCGATGTGGGCCGCGGGCGGCCGGTCCGCTGGCCTTGCCGCCTGCCCGCCGCTTAAACTGGGCGCGCCAATCCCCCTGGGCGGCCGTCCATCGCCGCGAGGGCCGCCGGGTTCCGGGGCCCCGCCATCGCGTCGCGCTTCACTCATCCGCTGCTCTGGAGTTCTCGCCGATGCATCCCCGCCGGATTCTGCTCGCGTTGTTCGCCGTCGCCGCGCTGTTCGCCGTGCCCTCGTGGGTGGGCGCCGGCGTCTCGAACCTCGTCAAGGTGCCCACGGGTTTCGTGGACGACTCGCTGGTCGGCGGCTTCGCGCTGCCGCGGGCGTTCACGTTCCTGCCCGACGGCCGCATGCTCGTGATCGAGCACAAGACGGCCAAGATCCGCCTGGTGGTGGGCGGGCACATCGCGACCACCGATCCCATCCTGACGGTCTCGAATGTGAACAACACCGGCTACGAGCGCGGTACGCAGGGCATCGCGATCGATCCGGGCTGGCCGGCGCGGCCGTACGTGTACGTCTTCCACAACGGCGCCGACGGCTTCAATCACCTGATCCGCTACACCGCGTCGGGCGACATCTCGAATCCCACCGCCGAGTCCATCGTGCTGGGCGAGAAGCGCGAGATCATCGGCAACATTCCGGACGTGGACGCGAACCACCAGGGCGGCTGCATCCGCTTCGGCAACGACGGCATGCTGTTCGTGTCGCTGGGTGAGGACGAGCAGGTGTGTGCCGCGCAGGACTCCACGTCGCTGCGGGGCAGCATCCTGCGCATCAACGTGAACAACGTGCCGGCCGGCCCGGGCGCGCAGCCACTGCGTTCGCTGCTGGTGCCCGCGGGCAATCCGCTGTCCACGCCCGACTCCAACGCCAAGCTGGTCTGGGCGTACGGCTTTCGCAACCCGTGGACCTTCTCGATCGACCCGACCAACAACCGGCTGTACGTGGCGGACGTGGGCGAGGCGGACGAGGAGGAGCTCGACGAGGTGCTGCCCGGTCGCAACTACGGCTGGCCGTATCGCGAAGGGCTCGACACCGTGCTGCCGCGGCCCGGCTGTCCCGAGCCGGGTGGCGCGGGCAGCGCCGCGAACGGTTACGTCGAGCCGATCGTGGCCTACCACCGCGACACGGCGCTGCACTCCATCTATTCGCTCGGCTTCTATCGCGCGGTGCAGGGCTCGACGGCCAACTGGCCGGCGCAGTACCGCGGCACGACGTTCTGGGGCGACTACTACTTCGGCGACCTGCGCCTGCTGACGGGCGGCACCGGCGCGTGGGCCAATGCCGCTCCCGTTCCGGGGCAGCCGGGCGCGTACTGGGGCACGGGGTTCAAGGCGTGCGTGGACGCGGCGCTGGGTCCGGACGGGCACCTGTACTGGCTGCAGCAGATCACGGCGCCCAACCTGGCGGGCGGGGTGGGGGCGCTGCATCGCATTCGTTACACGGGCGCGACGGTGGACGTACCGGTGGACGTTCCGGCGGCATCGCGTCTGGCATGCGCGCCGAATCCGGT
>JADLGX010000002.1 GCA_020849095.1 Candidatus Eiseniibacteriota bacterium | reverse complement strand
TCATCTGGCCGCGCAGCTTCTGCAGCCCGGCGAGCGAGCCCGCGACGATCAGGTCCTGCGCGCCGTCCTCGTCCAGGTCGGCGACCGCGATGCCGCTGGGCTGGGCGGCCAGCGGAATGCGCGTGCCCGCCGCAAAGGTGCCGTCGCCCACGCCCGCGCCACCGTTGCCCAGGTGCAGGTAGAGCGAGCTGTCCGCCTGCGTGCCCACGAGCAGGTCGGTGATGTTGTCGCCGTTGAAGTCGCCCGCCGCCACGCAGGCGGGCGTGCCGCCGGTCGCGAGCAGCGTGGCGGCGCCGAACGTGCCGTCGCCCACGCCCAGCAGGACGCTGACCGTGGGGGCGCCGTTGTTCGCCACGGCCAGGTCGGCGAAGCCGTCGTCGTTGAAGTCGGAGGTCATGGTGGCGATGGGCAGCGAGCCCGTGGCCAGATTGGGCGCCGGGCCGAACGCGCACAGGTTGAGCTTCACCTCGCCGCTGAACGACGACGTGTCGGCCGCGCGGACGGCGCGCACCTTGTAGTAGTGCGTGCCCAGCTCGGTGTCGTCGAAGAACAAGTTGGAGGTGCTGCCGATCTTGAGGGGCGCGAAGTCGGCCTGGATGCGGCTGCGGTACACGTCGTAGCCCAGCACGCCGGCCGAGCCGCCCGCGGTCCACGACACCTGAACGCCCGAGGGAGTGGCGGCGATCTGCGGGTTGCGCGGCGGCGCCACGGTCGGGGCCACGTCGCACGCGGCGGCGTCGATGCGCTGGCGCATGTAGTCGATGCAGATGGGATGAAAGTCGAGCCGAAGGTTGGAGTTGCCACCGGTGAGCAGGTGGCAGTAGCTCATGATGGTGCCCTTGTCCGGCGGCACGTGCAGCGTGGGCGTGAGGCAGCCGCCCTCGCCCACCTGGCAGGAGTCGATGAGCGCGTTGGTGGGCAGGTAGGACAGCGCCTGCCAGTTGCAGCTGTGCGTGTGCCACGAGCCGAAGTTGTGCCCGATCTCGTGCGCCACCACGTTGGCGTCCCACGTGGCGGTGTTGGTGGGATACGTGTAGTTGCAGTCCACCGCGCTGACCGCGTAGCCGTTGGAGTTGCTGCACAGCACGTTGACGAACGCGATGCCGCCGCCCAGCGAGCGGCCCGACAGCAGGTGGGCCACGCTGCGGCTGACCGTGCCGCGGTTGGCGATCCAGTAGTTCTTGAACTCCGTCAGCTGCGGGCTCGTGGTGGGCTGGGTGTACGGGTCGCCGACGATGGTCCAGATGTTCAGGTAGGGCATGAGCAGCGTGGCTTCGAGATCGCGCTCGTACACCAGCGACACCACGTTGAAGAGCGAGACGGTGTACTGGGTCGCGTTGGCCAGGTTGCTCGAGAACTTGAGGTAGTAGTCGTAGTCGCAGTCCACCGCCACGCCGAACACGCGGCGGGGCGCGTCCAGGTTGGCGCTGTTGGGCGTGACCGTGCGCAGGCCGGAGCGCGGCTCGGGCGGGCCGTTGGGGCTCAGCGACAGTTCGTTGGCGTCGTCGATGCCGCAGCGGAACGTGCTGGCGCCGGACAGCGCGTCGTTCTCGGGCGCGAGCGCGTGCAGCGGCGTGAAGCCTTCCATCGGCCGTTCGGCGGGAGCGAGCAGCAGCCGCTCGCCGTTCGTGTGGATGACGCCGAACGCGCCCTGCGGCGAGACGGTGATGGCCGCCCAGCTGTCGGGCTGCCCGGCCACCTTGCCGCGAAAGCAGGTGACGTCGGGCGTGTACGGATGCGCTCCGGTCTCGTCGGTGTAGGTGATGGTCGCGCCGGGCGCGAACACCGAGAAGGGCGCCAGGACCAGCTCGAGCGTGGAGCCGTCGGCGGTGGGGAGCGCCAGCATGCCGCCGCCCATGGCGCGAAAGTCGGCGAGCGCCGCGTCGTCCACCGCGAGGTAGGCCACGTCCGCGCGCTGCGGGGCGCGCGCCAGCGCCATGGCGGGCGCGCTCGCGTGGCGGAAGGGCGTGCCGGCGTCGGCCGGCTGACTCGGGGATGCGATGGCGAGAAGGAGGAGCGCTGCGAGCAGCCGGTGCGGCTTCATGGAATCACCTCAGGATGCTGATCCTCCGGGACACGTCCTGTGAGCCCTGGACCAGGCGAAGCAGGTAGATGCCGGGGCGAATGTCGCCTCCGGCGGGAAGAGCGAATTGGTGGGGACCGGGGCCCGGTGAGCCCAGTTCATAGGTGGCGACCAGGCGCCCGCTGATATCCATCAGCTGCAATTGTGCAGGAGCCGTGCCCGAAAGCACAAAGGCCACGCGCGGCGCCGAGCCGGCGGCCCGGTCCACGGGGTTCGGGTACACGCCGGTCAGCGCCAGGGCCAGCGACGGGCCCGAAGGCATGGCCACTTCGGCCAGGCCGTAGAAGCGCTCGCGGCCGTCCACGGGGATCCCGAGCCGGTAGGCGTAGCGTGCATTCGGCACGACGGCGGTGTCGGTGAAGCTGACCGACCAACTGCCCACATACGAGCCGAACTGCTCCAGCATCGTCTGCCACGGCCCGCCGGGAAGGGAGCGCCGCTGGAAGGAAATGACGTTCGCGCCCACGCCCGCCCGGCCCGTCCACTCGAGCGTCAGGGTGGAGTCGGTGACCGTCGACGAGGTGACATGCGCGATCGCGGCGGCATCCCACTGCGCCATGTAGGAGTCGGGGTCGCCGTTGCGCCCGTCCGCCCAGCAGCCGACGACGCCGCGGTCGTAGCCGAACAGCGAGTTGTAGTCGCCCTGGTTGGGCATGATGTTCGTGTTCACCGTGCTCCACGGCGAGCCCGCGTCGGACAGCATGGTGCTGCCAAGCCACGTGGCGCCGCCGTCGTCCGAGCGCGCCGTGTAGAAGCGCGAGACCGCGCCACCGGTGGCGCCGGGCGAGTCGCGAAAGTCGAACCAGCCCGCGTACACGTGACCGTCCGCCGTGGCGGCGATCTCGGGCAGCCAGTCGTCGTAGCCCGGCGCGCTGTCGCTGACGCGCACGGGAGCGCTCCACGTGGCGCCGCGGTCGGGCGACCAGCTGGCGAACGCGTCGCGCTGGTCGCGCCCGCGCTCGATGGTCTGCAGCGCGGGCCCGGTGCGCACGCGATAGGCGCCGGCGCCCGCGGAGGGGAACACGCGGAAGAAGTAGTTGCCCGCGGTGGGCGCGGTGAACGGGAACGCCGGGCCGAACCCTCCCAGGATGTCGAGCGACGAGGCGAGCGTGTAGAGCAGGCGCGAGTTGCCGTCGGGCCCGAACACGCGCATCGAGAACGACGTGGTCACCGCGATCGAGTCGGTCATGAACACGATGCTCTCGCCTGCCCCGAGCGCGACCCGGAACCAGTCCTCTTCGCCCGCAGTGGAGCTGATGACGCCGCGCAGCGTCTGCCCGCTCGTGAAGACCGTGGCGGAGCCGGAGGTGTTATTGGGCTCGATCTCGTTCTTGTTTCCCGCCTGCCCGAGCGTGCCCAGCTCGTCGAACCAGTTGAGGCTCTCGGCCCAGGTGAGGTGCAGCCTGCCGTCGAACTCCCCGCCACTCAGATCGGTGGCGATCGAGGCGAACTGGATGCCCATGGCGCGGTTGAAGCCCGGCCCGCCCGACGCGAAGTTGGGATAGAACGTCATGATGGTGGAAGGCGTGGTGAACGAGCCGCCCAGGTTGGTGGAACGCGCCAGCCGGAGCAGGTCCACGTCCACTTCGCCGATCCGGTAGTACATCACGTACACCGTGCCGTCCGGGCCCACGGCCGGGCGCGAGCCCTGCACGAGCCCGCGCTCGTCGAGCGCGGCGTTGTTCGACGTCACCGAGACCAGCTGCGGCGCGCTCCATGCCGACAGCGCGCTGTCCGCCGCCTGGAAGTTGATCTCGCTCACGTTGGAGGCGAAGCGCGTGTAGCTGAGGTAGACGCGGCCGTTGTTCGGGTCCACGGCGATCCACTGCTTGTCGAGAAAGTCGGTGGAGTAGTCCACGCTGCGCACGAGCGACGGCGTTTCCCACGCGATCGTGCTGCCGCTGAAGCGTCCCTTGACCACGCCGATGCCGTTGGTGTTTCCGGACGGTCCGTCGGGATCCACGAGCGCCGAGAAGTAGAACGCGCCGGTGCGCGAGTTCACGCCGAGCACCGGGTCGCTCGTCCACGACCAGTTCGGCCGGCTCGCCGGAAGCGGAAAGGTCCCGCGGTCGGTCCAGGTGACGCCGCCGTCGGCCGAGGTGGCGTAGCCCTGGTACTGATTGCTGCCGTCGTGGAAGCCCTTGCCGTCGTTCCAAGCCGCCACCATGTACTGGTTCCACGCGACGATCGAAGTCTCGCACTGCCCGTCGCCGGCGTTGTCCCCGCCCGGGTTGTTGGCGCGGCGGTTCGCGGGCAGCAGCCCTTCGGCCTGCTGCGGAACGGCGTTTCCGAATACGCCTTCGGCCGCCGTCGGCAGCGCTTCGCGCCGCTCGTCCCGCCGCGCCTTCTCGCCCTTCACGCGCAGCGACGTCTGCCCGCTCTTCTTCATCCGCTCGGCGAGCCGGCGCAGTTCGCGCTGGCGTTCGGCCTTCTCGCGCCGCTCCCGGCGGTGCTCCAGCGGCTCACGCGCCAGCTGCAGCGCCTGCAGCCGCTTGATGGGCGCGAAGGACTCGAACCGCGCGGCCGCGACGGGCGCCGCGCCCGCCAGCAGGCTGCCCAGCGTGAGCGCGGCGACGAACAGGTGAAACTGCCGGCGGAGCGTCGGCATGGTGTTCCTTTCGAGGGATTCGCCAGCGGTGCGGCGGGAACTCAACGATGCCAGGGGGCCACCATGAACCACAGCAGCACGAGGAACACGAGCAGCTGAACGGCGTTGCCGATCCGCCAGCGGTCGAGCGCGCCGGTCCAGCCCACGGGTTCGCCCGTGGCGGCGCCGTTGGCCGCCGACCGCGCCTGCGCGGCCAGCCGGGACGACAGCGGCAGGTCGAACACGAGCAGCAGGAGCACGTTGACCAGCCAGAGCGCGTTGGCGATCTGGAACGGCCGGGTCTCCGACATGCGGTAGCCCAGCTGCATGGCGAGCAGCTGGCCCAGGATGCCGGCGCCCAGGAGCGCGCCGAAACAGAAGACCAGGCTCAGCTTGCGGTTCTGCTCGAACAGCAGGGCGCGTTCGGCCCAGCTGGTGGTCTTGCGGGCGGCCAGCATGTTCCAGTGCGCGGACATGAGGCCGGCGACGTAGGTGAATCCGAAGAGTACGTGGAGGTATTCCACGAGGGGGAGGGGCACGATGACATCTCCAGGTCGGTCGCAGGGGGGATCTGCACGGGTTTGCGGCCCGCGGCAGTGTAGCCGCGCCGCTCTCCCGGCCGCTA
>JADLGX010000001.1 GCA_020849095.1 Candidatus Eiseniibacteriota bacterium | reverse complement strand
CTGAGAACCGGCGTCTCCCCTCGCGCGATCGTCTCCACATCTCGCCCAGCTCCGGTCGCACGTGACGCCTGTTCCGCCGGCGCCTCGCCCAAGACGGGCGCGGGTTCCGCCGGTGATCGGCCCCCCCCGCCTCTGGAGGTGTCATGCGCCGTTCTCGCAGGTCTGCCCTTGCCCGGGCAGTCGTCACCACGATCGCATCACTCGCATGCCTGCTGCTCCTGTCCTCGCCGCCCGCCATCGCGCGCCCGTTCGCGCCCGTGCAGGGAGGCTTCCAGCCCAACGCGCCCGAAGTGGCCGAACATGTCCCGGGCCGCGTGCTGGTGAAGATCACCGAGGGCGCGCAGGCGGCGTCCCGCAGCGCTCGCTCGCTGCGCTTCGGCCAGGCGCTGCAGGCCGGCCGGTTCGGCATCGAGTCCATCGACAACGTGCTCGAGAACGCGCAGGCCATTTCCATCGCGCCCGCCTACATCCAGCCTGCCAACGTGTCCGAGGCCACGCGGCTCGGCGTGGGCCGCTGGTTCGTCGTGGAGTTCGATCCCTCGCGCTCCGCGGCCGACGTGGCCAGCGAGTTCGAGTCGGCTGCCGACGTGGAAGCCGTTTCGCTCGACTGGATCGCGTTCCCGGCCGTGGTGCCGGCGGACCCGCTGTACGCGATGCACTGGGGGCACAACAACACCGCCCAGATGCTCAGCTACAACTGGACCAACAACAACCACGAGACCGGCTCGCCGGTCGGCACCGTGGGCTTCGACACCAACGCGCCCACCGCGTGGGACGGCGCGCAGGGTTACGGCTCGAGCAGCGTGATCATCGCGATCATCGACTCGGGCGTGCAGACCGCGCATCCCGACCTGCTGCAGGTGGCGGGCTTCGACTTCGGTGACAACGACAGCAACCCCGAGGACAACTCGTCGCAGTCCGGTCACGGCACCGCGTGCGCCGGTGTGGCCGCCTCGCGCGTCAACGCCCTCGGCAGCGCGGGCGCCGCTCCCGGCTGCAGCATCATGCCGCTCAAGGTGGCCAACAGCGCGGGCACGATGACGTTCGTGTCCATCCAGAACGCGCTGTACTGGGCCGCCGACAACGGCGCCGACATCATCAGCATGAGCCTGGGCGCCGCCATCTCGAGCGATGCGGCCACCGACGCGGCCATCCTGTACGCCTACAACGCGGGCTGCACGATCCTGGCCGCCACGGGCAACGAGAACGCCAGCACCATCAGCTACCCGGCCGTCAACGCCAACGTGATCGGCGTTGGCGCCGCGTCGCCCTGCGGCGACCGCAAGCGTTCGAGCAGCCTGTCTTCCGAGGTGAACCCCGGGGTGAGCACCGACCCGCGCGGCTACACGTGCGACGGCGAGCGCTGGTGGGGAAGCAACTACGGCACGACCACGCAGAACGCGGCCGGTGCCGTGGACGTGATCGCGCCGACGATCCTGCCGACCACCGACCGCCTGGGCGCGGCCGGCTACGACGCGAGCGACTACTCCAAGTGGTTCAACGGCACGTCGTGCGCCACGCCGTACGCGGCCGGCGTCGCCGCGCTGATCAAGTCGGCAAACCCCACGTGGACGCCGGCGCAGATCAAGGCGCGCCTCACGTCCACCGCGCAGGACGTGGTCAACGCCGAGTCCGTTGCCGGCTGGGACCGCTACTCGGGCTTCGGCATGGTGGACGCCGGCGCCGCCGTGGGCGGCCCGCCTCCGGCCGACGCCGTCACGGTGACGTACCCCAACGGCGGCGAGTCGCTGACCGCCGGTTCGTCGGTCAACATCACGTGGTCGTCCGTGGGCTCGTTCACCACGGTCAACCTGGACTACTCGTCCGACGGCGGCACGTCGTGGACGACCATCGCCACGGCGACGGCCAACGACGGCACGCAGGCGTGGACGGTGCCGGCGACCACCACGACGACGGGCCGCGTGCGCGTTTCGGGCGGTACGGCGACCGACATGAGCAACGCCAACTTCAGCATCGTGGCGGCTCCGGCCGACCAGGTGACGATCACGTATCCCAACGGCGGCGAGTCGCTCACCGCGGGCGCGTCGGTCAACATCACGTGGACGTCGGTGGGTTCGTTCACCACGGTGAACCTGGACTACTCGTCCGACGGCGGCACGTCGTGGAGCTCGATCGCGGCCGGCACGACCAACGACGGCACGCAGGCGTGGACGGTTCCGGCCGGCACGACCACCACGGGCCGCGTGCGCGTTTCCGGCGGCACGGCCACCGACATGAGCAACGCCAACTTCAGCATCGTGGCCGCTCCGGCGGGCTACGCGCTGCTGCCGTACACCACGGGCTTCGAGACGGGCGCGTTCGACGCGTACTGGACCAACTCCAGCACGACCAATGGCCGCATCCGGCTGCTCACCACCAACACGCCGCACACCGGCACGCGCCACATGGTGATGGACAACCTGAACACCACCAACTACAGCACCAACGGCGCGGGCCTCAAGCTCAACCTGGCCGGCGTGACGCAGGCGAACCTGTCGTTCTGGTGGAAGGACTTCGGCGACGAGACCCAGACGCAGGACGGCATCTACTTCTCGAACAACGGCGGCTCCACTTATACCAAGGTGTACAGCCTGTCGCCGGGGAGCTACTCGAACAACACCTGGCGCAACGTGGTGCTGGACGTGGACGCGCTCGCGGCGACCGCCGGCCTCGCGCTGAACGGTACGTTCGTGATCAAGTTCCAGCAGTACGACAACGGGCCCATCACCGGCGACGGCATGGCGTTCGACGACATCAGCGTGACGATCCCGGCGTCGCTGCCTCCGGGCATCACGGCCGAGAGCGAGCCGAACGAGTCCTCGACCGCGGCCGACGGCCCGGTCGGAACGGGCCGCGCGGTGGCGGGCAGCCTGGGCTCGAGCACGGACAACGACTGGTACTACCTCGACGTGACCACGGCCGGCACGCTCAACCTGTCGCTGGCCATCACGGGCACGGCCGACCTGGACTGGTTCCTCTACAACTCGGCGCTCACGCAGGTGGCGCAGGGTTACTCGACGGCCAACCCCGAGGTGGGCACGTACTCCGCCACTGCGGGCCGCTACTACGTGAAGGTGAACGGCTACCTGGGCGCCATGGCCAGCTACTCGCTGACCGTGACCGGCGGGCTGGCCAACGCCAACATTCCGCCGCAGAAGGGGCTCGCTCCGCTGAGCACGCTGAGCAACGCCCTCATGCAGAACGCTCCGAACCCGTTCAAGGCCAACACGGCGATCCACTTCGCCCTCGCGCAGCGCGGTCACGTGAGCCTCGAAGTGATCGACGCCAGCGG